>CAMHNQ010000006.1 GCA_946186495.1 uncultured Bacteroidales bacterium | reverse complement strand
GATTCATACATTTTCACATGGTTTCCAACGATAGAGTTGAGGTTGTTGTCCTTTTTGCGCAGTTCGTAAAGGGAACTCCAGGTTCCAAGGTCAGACCAGCCGAAGTCAGCGGCATAGACTTTCACATTGTCGGCTTTTTCCATTACTCCGTAGTCGATTGATATCTTTCTGCAAACCTGATAGATACGGTCAATAAATTCCTCTTCGTGTGGGGTGTTGTACAAGCCTTCCCCTTGTTTGAAGAGGTCGTTGATATCGGGCAGGAAAGCCTCGAACGCTTTTTCGATGGAGGACAGCGACCACATGAAGATGCCTGCGTTCCAAAGGAAGTCGCCGCTTTCGAGGAAACTTTTGGCCATCTCCAGCTCTGGTTTTTCGGTGAAAGTTTTGACGGCATAAATGGAGGAGTTGCCGTTAAAACCTTCATCTTCATTGTATTGGATGTATCCATATCCTGTATTCGGATATGTGGGTCTGATGCCAATCGTCAGCAGGCAAGGATTGGCAGCAACGGTGTCAAGCCCTTTGTTGATGACATCCACAAATACATCCTCTTTTTCAATATAATGGTCCGAAGGGGCGACAACGATGACGGCATTCGGATTTTTCGCTTTGATTTTGTAGTTGGCGTAGGCGATGCAAGGGGCCGTGTTGCGGCGATAAGGCTCCAGCATGATCTGCTCGTCAGCGATGTCAGGGAGTTGTTCCCGAGTCTGTTCGTGATACGCCTTGTTGGTGACGATATAGATGTTCTCTTTCGGGCAGACTCTGGCGAAACGGTTGAAAGTCTTCTGGATCAAGGTCTGGCCATCGCCCAACACATCAATGAACTGTTTGGGTGTGGTGCTGTTGCTCATGGGCCAAAAGCGCGCGCCCACGCCGCCAGCCATGATGATACAGTAATAGTTGTTGTTAAGCATGTCGTTTTTTGTTGGTTTGTATTTGGTGGTTTCCCCTAAATTGTAGAGGCGCAGGATCAAGCGCCTCTACAAGGGGAAGGTAAATCTTAATTTTCGTTCAAGGCTTTGACGCCCGGCAGCTCCTTGCCTTCCAGATATTCCAGCATGGCTCCGCCGCCCGTGCTGATATAAGAGATGTAGTTGCCGAGGTCGTACTTGTTGACTGCCGCGATGGAGTCGCCGCCGCCCACAATGGAGTAGGCGCCGGCCAAGGTGGTGGCCGCCACGCTCAACGCCACGGCACGGGTGCCCTCACTGAACTTCTCCAATTCGAACACGCCCACGGGACCGTTCCACAGTATCGTCTTGGAGTCCTTGATCACTTTCGCGATGTTCACGCGGCTCTTCGGTCCGATGTCCAAGGCCTCCCAATTGTCGGGGATGTTGTTGTCTTCGGTTACGAGGATATTGGCATCGTTGCTGAACTTGTCGGCGCAAACACTGTCGACACGGCAGACGAAGTTCACGCCGGAGGCTTTCACCTGGTCGAGGATTTCCTGCGCAACGGGCAGCATGTCAGGTTCATAGAGTGAGTTTCCGATGGTGAAGCCCATGGCCTTCAGGAAGGTGTAGCTGAGGCCGCCGCCCACCACGAGGTTATCGACCTTGGGGATGAGGTTCTTGAGGATGTTGATTTTCGTGGAGACCTTCGAGCCGCCGATGATGGCCGTGAAGGGGCGCTCCTGGCCGTTGAGGGTCTTTTCGAGATTCATCACCTCGTTGTAGAGCAGATAGCCGGCGAAGGCCTTGCCGGGGAAGCAGCGGGCTACGGTGGCCGTGGAGGCGTGCTCGCGGTGCGCCGTACCGAACGCGTCGTTCACATAGACGTCGCCCAAGCGTGCCAATGCCTTGGCGAAATCGACATCGCCTTTCTCCTCTTCCTTGTGGAAACGCAGGTTCTCCATCAGCACGATGCTGCCGGGTTTGAGGTTCTTGCAAAGGGTCTCGGCTTCGGCAGTCAGCACATCGCCGCCGAAAACGACCTCTTTGCCGAGAATTTCGGACACCGTCTTCACGATGTGACGCAAGGAGAACTCGTCTTTCGCCTCGCCTTTCGGACGACCGAGGTGGGAGAGCAGGATGGCGGAACCGCCGTCGGCCAAAATCTTGCCGATGGTCTCTTTCGTTCGCACGATGCGGGTGACATCGGTCACGTTAAACTGCTCGTCTAACGGCACGTTGTAGTCAACACGGATCAGGGCTCTTTCGCCGCTGAAATTATGTTCTTGGATGGATTTCATAATTGTTTGGTATTTGGTGAGTAAAATATTTCGATATTTCCGTCTGCGAGCCGCAGACGGCTCCTACACCGCCACCTCCGCTTTGATGTGCGGGTGCGGGTCGTAGTTCTCTAACGTAAAATCCTCGTATTGGAAGTCGAAAATGCTTTTGACATCGGGGTTGATACGCATCTGAGGCAATGCACGCGGCTCACGGGAGAGCTGCAACTTGGCCTGTTCCACGTGGTTGGAGTAGATGTGTGCGTCACCGAAGGTGTGTACGAAGTCCTTGGCTTTCAGCCCGCAGACTTGCGCCACCATCATCGTCAGCAGGGCGTAGGAGGCGATGTTGAAGGGCACGCCGAGGAAGACGTCCGCGCTGCGCTGGTAGAGCTGGCACGAGAGCTGCCCGTCGTTGGCGTAAAACTGGAACATCGTGTGGCATGGCGGCAACGCCATCTGATCGACATCCGCCGGGTTCCACGCACTCACGATGAGCCGCCGCGAGTCGGGATTGCGCTTGAGCTGCTCGATCAGATTGGTGATCTGGTCGATGACACGGCCGTCGGGCGCCTCCCACGACCGCCACTGCTTGCCATAGACCGGCCCGAGGTCGCCGTGCTCGTCCGCCCACTCGTCCCAAATCGTCACGTTGTGGTCGTGCAGGTACTGGATGTTCGTGTCGCCACGCAAGAACCACAGCAGCTCGTAGATGATGGAACGCAGATGCAGCTTCTTGGTAGTCAGTAAGGGAAAGCCCTTCTGCAAGTCAAACCGCATCTGGTAGCCGAAAATACTGTAAGTCCCCGTACCCGTGCGGTCGGCTTTGTAGTGACCCTCGTCGAGGATCGTGCGCATCAGATCTAAGTACTGCTTCATCTTTGAGTTTGTTAGTGAATAGTGATTAGTGAATAGTGATCAGTGAATTGTGATTAGTGATCAGTCACAAGTCATACGTTACGCGGGGACCTCCAGACTTTCGAGTACATCGAGCACATTCTCCAGGCGGGTCTCCTTGACTTTCTCGATTTGGCCTTTGTCGCAGAGGGTGGCCATCTCCGGGTTGATGGGCAGGCGATCCAACAGTTTGATGTTGAATTCCTTGGCTACCTCTTCGGCATTGCTTTGGCCGAACACGGAGATCTTCTCGCCGCAGTGCGGGCAGGTGATGTAGCTGTAGTTCTCGATGAGACCGAGGATGGGGATGTTCATCATGCCGGCCATGTTGACGGCCTTGCTCACGATGAGGGAGACCAGCTCCTGCGGGGAGGTGATCATCAGGATGCCGTCGAGGGTGATGGTCTGGAAGACGGTCAACGGCACGTCGCCGGTTCCGGGAGGCATGTCAATCAGCAGGAAGTCGATGTTTTCCCAGATCACTTCGGTCCAAAACTGCTTCACCATGCCGGCGACCAACGGACCGCGCCACAGCACGGGGGACTTCTCGTCGGCAATCAGCAAGTTACTGGAAATCACCTCGATGCCGGTTTCAGTCACAGCAGGATAAACGCCCTGTTCGCTGCCGCGCACCATCTCGTGGAGGTTGAACATCTTGGGAATGGAGGGTCCGGTGACGTCGGCGTCGAGGATGCCCACCCGGTAGCCCTTGCGGCGCAACGCCACGGCCAACAACGAGGTGACGGAACTCTTGCCCACGCCGCCTTTGCCGCTCACCACGCCGATGACTTTCTTGATGTTGCTCAATGCATTCGGTTTCTCGTGCAAATCTCTGCTTCCGCAGTCTTTCTGACTGCATTCCTGACAATTGTGATTACATTCGCTCATATTCTCTTCTATATTTTATATATGAATCTGAGCGGCAAAGATACACTTTTTTAGTGAATGGTGAGCAGTGAACAGTGAGTGGTGAATAGTGAGCAGTGAACAGTCGCTGCGGCAAAATTCCACTGGGACTTATATATAGACAATGGTTGTTAGCCGTTGGCCGGCCACAGTATCAATTCGAAAAGACAATCGTAAAATGAAGTTATTGGATTTCTTGTTGAATAAGAGATGTCACTTTCTTCGTCGTTCAAACTCATACCAGTAATATTGCGTCTTCCATGACATTTTTATAGAAAGGAGTAAAATGTTTCTGATTCCATTCGTCTTTTGTCTGGATGATGGTATTCACATCTTGCCCAAGATTCCAGAAAAGCATGTTTAAAGGATAGCCGACGGTGTCGTAATCTTCCCAAGTGGAACATCCGTCACGGTCCAAAAGGACAAGCAGATCCCAATCGGAGTCAGGACGATGTGTGCCTCTGGCTCTTGAACCAAACAGCAACACACTTGTACCTGAGGGCAACAAGGTGATTATATCTTGCCTGAGGGTGTTTAGCATCTCCTCTTGAGCGACAACCGTTTGATTATTAGCGGTAACGTTCATTTTTCTCCTTATTAATCATTCCGCAAAAATACACAATTAATTCAATTATTCGGGAAAAAGATGTCGGAACCAAAAAAATATTACCAAGCCAACAGCTAACACCCCATCGCCGCCAACAATCCGTCGCAGCCCTCCTGCACGTCGTCCCAGGTGGCCTGGAAGTCGCCGGTGTACCACGGGTCGGCCACATCACGGGGATGGTCGGTGTAGTCCATCAACAGCGAAATCTTGCCGTCCACGTCTTGCCCGACAATGCGCTGGATGTTCCGCCGGTTGTTCTGTTCCATGATGATGATGTAGTCGTAATAGTCGTAGCCAGCGCGGATTAGGAGACGACGCTTCCAAGCGTCGCAATGCATAGGTGGTTCTGCGTGCCGGCAATCCTCCCTCCATGGTCGTCGAAATTCTCGCGCCAGCAGTGGTCTTCCCCAATAAGGGCCGGAGTCTGAATGAAGTCCCCCAAAGTATGGCTGTCGAAGTCCTCGTAATACGGCAACACTTTCGGCGGACAATCCTGCGCGGAAGCGGGTAGCCGAAAACCGAAAACAAGGATTGCCAACTGTCAATTGCTAATTACTAATTACTAATTTCTAATTTTTCTGTCGTGCCACCAAAGCTGCAGGCTGTTGAACAGGTTCTGCCAGATGATGTAAAAGGCCAGGAACACGGACGACAGCGGCTGGAGGTAGGTGTTTGCCATCCAGATGCCCATGGCGGTGTTTTTCTGTCCGAGGAGCTGGCCGCCCGCCACGGTGTCGCCGTAGCGGTGTCCGAGCCACTTGCCGAAGCCGAACTGCACCGCGCACATCAAGATGGAGAATATGGCCGAGAGGAAGATGATATGCTCGTTGCCGCGTCCGTGGAGGAAGATGTAGTCGATGGTGCGCCCCAGGGTCATGAAGAGCGCACAAGCCCACAGGTAGAACGACACGTTCTTGTAGCGGCAGAGCCAGTCGTTGGCTTTCGGGACCCACAGCTGCAACGCCAACGCCGTGAAGAAGGGCAGCGCGAGCGTGGGGGTGATGCGCCGCAGGATCATCAGGAACGACTGCCAGAAGGTGAGTTCCGGATGCACCCCGATGACGGTGAAGGCGAGCGGCGCGGCCACGGAAATCACCAAGTTGCAGAGCATGGTGTAGGCGGTGGTCGTCATGCGGTCGGCACCGAGCATGGAGGAGATGACCACCACGGAGGAGGCCACGGGACAGAGGGCGCACATCATGAAGCCCTGCGCCAACGTCTCGTCATGCGATATCGCCCGCACAGACAGATAGAGTCCCGTGCTGACCACCAACTGGAAGAGCATCAGCCAGAAATGGAGCATCGAGAAACGCAGGTGGCGCAAATCCACCGTCACAAAATTGAGCAGCAGGATGGCGAAGAGAAGCCAAGGCACCATAAAGGAAATGCGCGCGCTGAAGCCGTGGAACAGCAGTCCCAACAGGATGGCAACGGGGAGTACATAGCTTCTATACTTCTGCATGACAATGGTTTGCGTTTTTTTATTGGATGATAATTTCGGGCGGCAAATGTACAAAATTAGAAGAAAAGGCGGCAAAGCATGTGGAAGTTGACGTTTCCCTTTCCCAGCCGGCCACGACCCCGCAGACAAGCGCCTATTCCGAATCACCCGAGGCAGCGGAATTTTGGGAATATGGAAATATTAGGTCGAGCCGCGTGGCAATATCAAGTTGGTGTTTTATATCGCAGATGCAAACTTTGGGCGGCAGGTCGTCTCCCCGACAGATTAGTATGAAGCGACAAATTCGGACAAAATTTTTTCAACAATGTGATGTTGACCAAAAAAAAATAGTATTTTTGCATTGGTTTTGGTTTTGTTAGATTGGGGAGGTTAGAAAACCGTAGAAAAAGATGGAAATAGTTATTAATTAAATATATAGGAGGTTTTATTATGTTAAAAAACAGAAGCTTGATTGACCCGTCTGATTTCACGCGCGAGGAGTTCCGTGAGATTTTCGATTTGGGTCACCAGATCATCGCCGACCCGGCGAAGTACAGCAAGAGTTGCGAAGGCAAGATACTGGCAACCCTTTTTTATGAGCCCAGTACGCGCACGCGCTTGAGCTTCGAGACGGCCATGTTGCGCTTAGGCGGCCAAGTGATCGGATTCTCCGAGGCCGCGTCTTCTTCCACCGCGAAGGGCGAAAGTATCGCCGACACGCTGCGAACCGTGGAGTGCTATGCCGACATTGCGGCCATGCGCCATCCCAAAGAGGGCGCCCCGCGCTTGGCCAGCCACTACATCCACATGCCGTTGATCAATGCCGGCGACGGAGGTCACCAGCATCCCACACAAACTCTTACGGACATCCTTACTATTGAGCGACTTCGCGGAAACGTGGAGAACAAGACTTACGGCTTCTGCGGCGACCTCAAGTTCGGCCGCACGGTGCATTCCCTCGTCAAGTTCCTCAGCAACTATGAGGGCGTCCGCTTCATCTTCATCTCCCCGGAGGAATTGCGCGTGCCTGAGTACATTCGCGAGGAAGTGGTCCGCAAAAAAGGCATCCCCTTCCAGGAAGTCGACCAGATGGAGCCCTATATGGACCAGCTCGACTTCCTCTACATGACCCGTGTGCAACGCGAACGCTTCTTCAACGAAGAGGACTACATCCGCCTGAAAGACCGGTTCATCCTCGACAAGGAGAAGATGTCATACGCGCGCCCCGACACCTACATCCTGCATCCGCTGCCCCGCGTCAACGAAATCAGTACGGAAGTGGACGACGACCCCCGCGCACAATATTTCCAGCAAGCCAAAAATGGCATGTATGTACGCATGGCTTTGATCCTTAAACTCTTGGGGATTTATTAAAAAGCGATCAGTGATCAGTGAACAGTGGTCAGTGATTTGTCAAAAGTCAATAATATTCCAAAAGGGCTGTAAGCCGAAATATAACAGCCCAGGGTGAAGCGAAGCGGACCCCTGAAGAACAAATCAAACCAATCTTATCATTAAATAGAATCGTCATGTTAGAAATCACCAGTATAGAAAAAGGTATTGTCATCGATCACATTACCGCCGGTTATGGAATCCAAGTGTTCAATTACCTGAACCTTGACAAGGCTGATTACAATGTCGCCCTCATTTGCAACGCATACAGTGAGAAGATGGGCAAAAAGGACATTATCAAGATAAACAATGTCATTGACATCAACTACGACTTTCTTGGGCTGATTGACCCGAACGCCACGGTGAACATCATCGAGGACGGAAAGACCATCAAGAAAGTGAAGTTGGAAGTGCCTGACAAAGTGGAGAATATCATTCGTTGCAAGAATCCCCGCTGTGTCACCTCCGTCGAACACTACTTCCCGCATGTCTTCCACTTGGTGGACAGGAACAAGCGTTCCTACCGCTGCGAATATTGCGACGACATTGTGGTGCCTTATCCGAACAAGTAGGCATCCGGCCAAACAGTTGAGGTTTTGCCGGTTGGCACGGAACACCGGCGAAACCTTGCTTTCCGGATAGTGGGTGTTCCAAGCAAGCATGAATGGTCATTGAAAACACAGCATGCCTATGTTGTGTCCAGTGTCGATTGGGGCGGGTGTTTTCCCCCAGTTCGCGCCCAGACGCCCATATCTTGCGAAATCCGTGCAAAAATCTTTACAATTGATAGTAAATTTTTTTGTATTTGATTAGTTTTCAAAGAAATATTTTCCTGAAAATAGGCTTTTGGCGATTAAAAAAAAGAGTACCTTTGCCCCGGTTTTATTAAACGCATCAAAATGGAAAAAGAAGAAATTAAAAACAATGTGAATGCAGAGAAGCTGAAAGTACTCAACTCGACTCTTGAGAAACTCGAAAAAACTTTCGGAAAGGGTTCCATCATGCGCATGGGTGAGACGCATATCGAAGAGATGGATGTCATCTCCACCGGTTCCATCGGCTTGGACACGGCCTTGGGCGTCGGTGGATTTCCGAAAGGCAGAATCGTGGAGATTTACGGTCCTGAGTCATCAGGAAAGACCACTCTGGCCATACATGCCATAGCGGAGGCCCAGAAACAGGGTGGGATTGCCGCGTTCATTGACGCGGAACACGCTTTCGACCGTTTCTACGCTGAAAAGTTGGGCGTCAATACTGCGGAACTCCTCATTTCCCAGCCCGACAATGGGGAGCAGGCTTTGGAAATTGCCGATAATCTCATCCGCTCCGGAGCCATTGACATCATTGTCATCGACTCAGTGGCCGCACTGACTCCGAAAAGCGAAATTGAGGGCGACATGGGAGATTCCAAAGTGGGTCTTCAGGCCCGCCTGATGTCACAGGCCTTGCGCAAGTTGACCGCTACCATTAACAAGACGGGCTGTTGTTGCATTTTCATTAACCAGTTGCGCGAAAAGATAGGCATCATGTTCGGCAACCCGGAGACGACCACCGGCGGAAACGCCCTGAAGTTCTATGCCTCTGTACGCCTTGACATCCGCCGCCAAACCCAAATCAAAGACGGCGACACGGCAATTGGAAACCATGTGAAAGTCAAAGTGGTGAAAAACAAGGTCGCTCCTCCATTCCGCACCGCTGAATTTGACATCATGTTCGGGGAGGGTATCTCCAAAACCGGCGAAATTGTCGATCTCGGTGTCGAATACAATATTATTAAGAAGGCAGGCTCGTGGTTCTCATATGGTGATTCCAAGCTCGCCCAAGGACGCGACAGCGTGAAGCAGCTGCTCAACGACAATCCCGAGCTGTCCGATGAAATCGAGGCTAAAATCCGCGAGGCAATCAAAGAAAACATGAAATAGCAATGAGAAAGCACCTGATTTGGCTGTTGGCAGCTCTTCTCTTCAGCTGTCATGGATGCAAAGACAAGAACCAATACGCCGGCCTCCCCGAAGAGCTGGCCGAATTGTGCATAAACATAGACAAGCATCCCAAACGAGCGGAAAATTACTACAAGCGGGCAAACTACTATTACCAGCATGAGGAGATTGACAAGGGAATCGCCGATATGCAGACTGCAATCAAGCTGCAACCTGACAGCAGTAAGTATTATGTGATGATTTCCGACCTGTACTTTGCCCAGCATGAGACCGACTTGACCGAAGAGATGCTGCTCAAAGCCATTTCCACGGATGAGAACAATAACGAAGCACGCCTGAAATTGGCCGAGTTGCAATTTCACACCCGCCAGTTTGAGGATTGCGAGAAAACGATTGACGAGGCTACGCAGAGACAGCCCCACAACCCGAAAGCCTACCTTATCAAAGCTTTCATGCTCAAGGATATGCAGGATACGGTGGGGTATCTTCGTATGCTGCAATTGGTCATTGACCAAGATCCTCGCGAAACGAAAGCCTATCTGGAACTCGGGTACTTCTACCAGCAGAGAAACGACCCCATGGCCGTCTCCTACTATCAGAATGCCTTGAAAGTGGATCCCGGCAATGTTGAAATCCACTATAACCTGGGCAAGATGTTCCAGGATATGGACAAGTTTGAAGAAGCCGAACAGGAATACAAGACGGCCATAGCCATTGACTCCACGCACATCCCTTCACTCAACAACTTGGGATACTTGTATTTGGATGAGAATTTCAAAAAATACGACAAGGCCGTAGAACTCTTTACCAGGGTGTTGCAGGTTAATCCCAAATTCGTCTATGCGGTATGCAATCGCGGTGTGGCGTACGAGTATATGGGCAACTATGTGGCCGCGCGCAAGGATTATGAGGAGGCCCTGGAACTCTCCACGAATTTCGAACCGGCCATTTTGGGGCTGAATCGTCTGGACAAACTTCAACACTGAGTACCCATGAACGAGAATCTGGATCCCACAAAACAACATCTCTCGGCTTCGGACAAAGAGTTCGAGCGCGCGATAAGGCCTGCGCAGTTCACTGACTTCCAAGGGCAAAAGCAGGTTTTGGAAAACCTGATGGTTTTTGTCCATGCGGCGAAAGGCCGTGGCGAAGCCCTGGACCATGTGCTCCTGCACGGCCCCCCGGGATTAGGGAAAACCACCCTGTCGCACATTATCGGCAACGAAATGGGGGTGAATGTCCGTGTGACCTCCGGACCCGTCATTGACAAACCCGGAGACTTGGCCGGCCTGCTCACCAACCTGGAGCCGCATGATGTCCTCTTCATTGATGAAATTCATCGATTGTCGCCTGTAGTGGAGGAGTATCTTTATTCGGCAATGGAGGATTACAAAATAGACATCATGATAGACAGTGGACCAAGTGCCCGCAGCGTGCAGATTTCCATCAACCCGTTCACGTTGGTGGGGGCGACCACCCGGTCGGGCCTGCTGACAGCGCCGTTAAGGTCGCGTTTCGGCATTAACCTGCGCTTGCAGTACTACGATGCCCAAACCCTCGGCAATATCATCAAACGCTCGGCCTCCATCTTGGAAATCCCCATCGACGAAGATGCCGCATACGAGATTGCCAGCCGCAGTCGGGGCACGCCTCGAATCGCCAACCTGCTTCTGCGGCGTGTACGAGACTTCGCCCAAATCAAAGGTGATGGAACCATCACCCTGCCCATCACGCAAATAGCCCTGTCTGCGCTGAATGTGGACAAACACGGCCTTGACGAGATGGACAACCGCATACTGAGTACCATTATCGAGAAGTTCAAGGGCGGACCGGTGGGCTTGAGTACTATCGCCACTGCGGTGGGTGAAGATCCGGGTACCATTGAAGAAGTCTATGAACCGTTCCTGATTCAGGAAGGCTATCTCATGCGGACTCCACGCGGACGCGAAGCCACCGATTTGGCGTTCCAGCATCTCGGCAAGTCACGTTATGTCTCGACCCAAGGCGAACTGTTCTGACAGCCATTTACGCCTCGCCGCGCACCGCCCAGTCGCGATTTACGCAACGATTTTCCAGACCTTGTGGTATGCTGAAAAAGAGCTTTGAATAAAATTTTTCAAATAGTGAGGGTTGATATTAAAAAAAGTGTATTTTTGCCGTCCAATTTTAATGACTAAAAAAATATAAGATACTATGAAAAAAGACATCCATCCGAAGGAGTATAGAAACGTGGTTTTCAAGGACATGTCGAATGATTACGCGTTCCTGACCAAGTCAACGGTCAACACGAAAGACACGATTGTATGGGAAGACGGAAATGAGTATCCGCTCGTGAAGTTAGAGATTTCCAGCACCTCTCACCCTTTCTTCACCGGTAAAATGAAGCTGGTTGACACCGCTGGCCGTGTGGATAAATTCCGTAACAAGTATGCCCGTCATTTTGACGCCGGTAAGACGAAGTAATTCATATAATTCGTACTTTTGCTGACCTTTTTTGTAGCCCGAAAAAGGTCATTTTTTTTATACTAACTTCTTGAAATGATTAAAGATATCTTTGCCGCAGGTGGTTTTATGAACGGGGAGTCCAACGTGATCCCCATCCTTTCACAAGATGACGAGGCCAGAATGAACGAGGAAGCCATCCCGGATTCAGTGGCCCTACTCCCATTGCGAAACACGGTCTTGTTCCCCGGTATGGTAATCCCCATCACTGTCGGGCGGGAAAAGTCTTTGCGACTGGCACGGGACTGTGCCAACGGCGATGATCCGATTGGCGTTGTGGCGCAGCGAGACAACAGTGTTGAGGACCCCACAATCAAGGACATGTATCGTGTAGGGACAATTGCACGAATCCTCAAAACCCTCAACATCCCGGACGGCAACGTTATGATGGTGGTTCAGGGAGTCAAACCGTTCGAGGTCGGGCGCGTGCTTCAGTCACGCCCTTACTACCGTTGTGAGGCACATCCATTCGCCACCAACGACTTGGATACAGAAGTACTTCGCTCTGAGGAGTTCAAGGCGAAATTAATCATGATTCGCGAAACGTTGGGTAACATCATGCAACTTACCCCGGGCACTCCCCGTGACGCAATGTCCGCCATCAACAACATTGAAAGCAACTCCTTCTTACTGAATTTCATCGTTTCCAACCTCTCTCTCGACGTTTCGGAAAAGCAGGATATTCTGGAGACTCGCGACATATCCGAACGCGCAGACAAAGTACTCTCTCTCTTGACTCATGAACTGCAAGTTGTTGAAATAAAACACCAAATACATACCAAATCGAGCAAAGAACTGGAAAAGCAGCAGCGAGAGTACATCCTCAACCAGCAGATGAAGACCATCCAGGAAGAGCTGGGAGGCCCTTCCACGGAAAAGGATTTCGACGAGATAAGGGAACGCGCCTCCAAGAAGAAATGGGACAAGGAAACGGCAGAACTTTTCGAAAAAGAATTTAAGAAATTACAACGTACCAATTATATGTCCCCCGATTACTCCGTGCAGCTCAACTATTTGGAGTTAATGCTCGATCTGCCGTGGAATGAGTATAGCGAGGACAATTTTGACTTGGCGAAAACTCGCGAAACGCTTGACAGGGACCATTATGGATTGGACAAGGTGAAAGAGCGCATTGTCGAGTATCTGGCCGTCCTGAAGCTGAAAGGCGACATGAAGTCTCCGATTCTCTGTTTGGCAGGCCCTCCGGGTGTCGGCAAAACCTCTCTTGGCCGTTCCATCGCCGAGGCAATAGGTCGGAAATATGTCCGCATATCGCTCGGTGGTGTCCATGACGAAGCCGAAATCCGGGGTCATCGGAAAACCTACATCGGGGCCATGCCAGGCCGCATTATCCAGAATATGCGCAAGGTGGGTTACGCCAACCCCGTGTTTGTCCTTGACGAGATAGATAAGGTGTCGGGCATGGGGGTTAACGGAGACCCGTCGGCGGCGTTGCTTGAAGTGATGGATCCCGAGCAAAACAGCACATTCAACGACAATTACCTTGAAACACCGTTTGATTTGTCGAAAGTGCTCTTTATTGCCACGGCCAACAATCTCAACAACATTCATCCCGCGCTGCTCGACCGCATGGAGATTATCGATATCCCAGGGTATATCGCAGAAGAGAAACTGGCTATCGCGATGAAACACCTGATTCCGAAACAACTGAATGACAATGGTTTAAATCCAGATCAATTGAGTCTTCCCGAGGAGACGGTCAAGGTGATCATCAACGACTACACCCGCGAGTCGGGCGTTCGCGGATTGGAACGCACGATTGCCAAAATCATCCGCAAACGCGCTGCGCAACTCGTCCAGGAAGGCTCGATGTCCCCTGTTGTTCAACCAGAAGAATTGAAAGAGATTCTCGGGTCACCTATCTTCAAGATGGAAAAGGCCTTGGACAAGGACGTTTATGGTGTGGCTACCGGACTTGCATGGACATCCGTCGGTGGCGAAATCCTCTTTGTGGAGGCCTTGACCAGTCCAGGCAAAGGTGAGATGACCCTTACCGGCAACCTCGGCGATGTCATGAAAGAGTCGGCCACCATTGCTTATGAGTACCTGAAAGCGCACGCCTCAGACTACCATATCGATGCCTCGGACTTCAATAACAAAAAAGTGCATATCCATGTGCCGGAGGGCGCCACTCCGAAAGACGGTCCGTCGGCGGGTATCACCATCTTGACCGCCTTAGTGTCCGCATTCACAAAAACCCCTGTGCGTGAAAGGGTGGCGATGACGGGGGAAATCACTCTCCGCGGAAAATTGCTTCCCGTAGGCGGTATCAAGGAGAAAATCCTGGCTGCGAAGCGCTGTGGCATCTTAGATATCGTGATGTCCAAAGAAAATGAGAAGGACATAAGCGACATCAAGGAGAACTTCATTGAGGGTATGACGTTCCACTATTTCGAATCGATGGTGGATGCTGTGAAATTCAATTTCAACTGGAAATAAATGGCAAACCCTTACTACGAATCGGCTTTGACAGAACGCGCGGGTGTGGAGCAGCCCATGCAGGTGAACCCGAATTTCAGGCGATGCAGGAAACAGGAACTCACTGTGGACGACTTTGTGAAGGGAATCCTGGCAGGAAACCGCACCATCCTCAGTCGCGCCATTACCATGATAGAGAGTGAGAATCCGTCTCATATCGCTATGGCACAATCCATTATAGAACGTTGCCTGCCTCACTCCGGTGAATCATTGCGCATTGGCATTACAGGCGTGCCGGGCGTGGGCAAAAGCACATTCATCGAATCATTTGGCGGAATGCTGACCTCCCAGGGGCATAAATTGGCGGTATTGGCTATCGACCCTTCGAGCGAACGGACCAAAGGCAGCATTTTGGGAGACAAGACACGTATGGAGACCCTTTCGGTCGATCCGAACGCCTTTATCCGCCCTTCCCCTTCCGGTTCCGCATTGGGTGGCGTCGCCCGGAAGACCAGAGAGTCCATCATCTTGTGCGAGGCCGCCGGCTTCGATACCATCATCGTGGAAACTGTCGGCGTGGGACAGTCGGAAACCGTCGTGAAGTCCATGGTCGATTTTTTCCTCCTGCTGATGCTGGCTGGGGCAGGGGACGAATTGCAGGGGATTAAGCGCGGTATTATGGAAATGGCTGACGCATTGGTGATTAACAAAGCTGATGGCGATAACTTCCTCAAGGCAAAATCGGCGGCATCTCAATATCGCGCGGCCCTCAAGCTCTTTCCGAAAAACGACAACGGCTGGGATGTGCCGGTTGAGGTCTGCTCAGCGTTGGAAAACTTTGCCCTTGACAAAGTATGGCACATCATTAACGACTTTGTGAACCAAACGCGTGCGAACGGTAGTTTTGAAAGCAACCGTAACAAACAATTGGTCAATATTTTCTATCATTGGATTGACTTCACGTTACAGAACCGTTTCTACAATAACCCCGACACGCAAAAGGAAATTGAGCGACTTCTTCCGCAGATCCGCTCCAAGCAGATTTCACCCTATATGGCAGCCGCAAAACTGACCGGATGCCAATAACATAAAATTCACACAACTGCGCGTATTTGAATTTTATGTACCTTTGCGCTTTGTAAAAAGTGTAAAATGATGAAACGCCTCGTTCTTTATAATATATTGAGTTTCATAGTGTTATGTTCCATGGCGCAACCTTTGCCCGTTAAGAACGTAATACTTTTGATTACTGATGGCACCTCCACCAGCCTGCTTTCTGCTGCCCGTTGGTATCAAACTTATCTGGATTCCACCCAAAATACACTTTTCATTGATCCTTACATATGTGGCCTCGTCCGGACCCATTCCTCAGATGCCCCCATCGGGGATTCCGCCCCGACAACCTCCTGCTACGTTTCCGGCATGCCTTCCCAGACAGGCTTCATCTCTACCTACCCAGTGGCAACCGACCACGATCTGCTTCCTGTGGACCCGAAACGTGCGTACCAACCTTTGGCCACTGTTTTGGAAGCCGCCAAAATTCTGCAAAACAAATCCACAGGCCTTGTTGTGACCTGTGAGTTCCCTCATGCCACTCCCGCCGACTGTTCTGCACACACCTATTCCCGAAGCAAATATAATGTCATTATTCCGCAAATGGTTCACAATCATCTGGATGTTGTGGTGGCAGGGGGTGTCAGTTATTTGAGCGAAAACCTCCAGAACGATCTAAAGGATGAAGGGTATAGTGTGTATTTAGATGATATTGAGGGTTTTAGAAAATGCCAGAAAACTCCTGTGTGGGCGTTGTTCGGGGAAAGCTCCATGCCTTATTGGTTAGAAGCAGACCACCAAAAAACACCCTCCTTGGCCGAAATGACCCGAAAGGCTATCAACCTGCTTTCTCAGAACCCCGACGGCTTCTTTCTCATGGTAGAAGGCAGCAAGGTGGATTGGGCAGCCCATGACAACGACGCGAAAAACGCCCTGATAGAGTTTCTTGAATTTGACAAGGCTTGTGAGGAGGCGTTTCGCTTTGCCAAGGAGAACGGCGAAACGGCCATCGTTATCCTTCCCGACCATGGCACCGGTTCCGTCACGATAGGCAATGCGAAGTCTAATCACGGCTATGACAAACTTTCTCTTCAACAGCTGATGAGTCCCATTGACAACTACAAACTCTCCAACTATACCATGAGCGATAAACTGAAAAAGGCAGACACCTCCGAATGGCCTCGACTTTTCGAAACCTATTTCGGCTTTACCCCGCAACCCGCTGAAATCACCTACTTGACCACAGCCAGCGACTTTGACAATTCCCCGCTTCCGAAAGAGGAACGCCAAAACAATCTCTCCATGTGCAAGATGCTCAGCCAAGTACTCTATGGTCGTACCTATTTCGGGTTCACCACATTCGGCCATACCATCGAAAATGTCTTCTTGGCTATGTATCACCCTCAAAATGATATACTTACTGGTGTCAGTACCAATGTGGACATCTTCAATTATTTGTGTCGCCAAATGGGCTTGACAGGGAAAATGAACCGGCTTACCGAAGAAATCTATGCTGACCATCATAAGGTTTTTGAGGGTTATGAAGTGAAAATTGACAGCATCGACAAATACAACCGGCGTTTGACGGTCAAGAACGGGAAAAATGTCTTGGTGGCGGACAGCTATGCGAACTATGTGACGTTCAACAAGAAACGGGTTGATCTGAATTCTGTGATTGTCTATGTTGACAAAAACAATACGTTTTACTTATCCCAAGAGTTAAGGGCTTATTTGGAAAAGAAATAAATCAACAAATACTTTTTTTTGAGAGTTATCGTTAATTTCGTTCAAGAAAAAAACAATAGAGTAATATGGAAAGCACAAGTTCAATGAATTATGCGGGACAAAACCCGGGTTCAAACCAGGAAAACCCGTTGAAGAAGTGGGTGATTATTTTAGGCGTGTTGTCAGGATTGCTACTCTGTAGCACAATCTATTTCGCCCGTTTTGCAAAACCGACCATTAACAAGGTCTATACCGAGGTCGAGAACAAAAATGTGGAACTGCAGAACGAGTTGGATGCCCTTTTGGAGGAGCATAACCGTATCAAGGAGCAATATGGCGAGCTTTCCGAGCAGTTGAGCGAGAAAGACAGCATCATCATGGCGAATGCGGCGGAGATTGAAAAACTGATCAATTCGCAGGCAGACTATAACCGCATCAAGAAACAGCTTGCCCGTCTCCAGAATATCTCTCAGGAGTATGTGAAGGAGATGGACCAGCTCTATCAGGAAAACAAAGCCCTGAAGGAAGAAAACCAGCAGGTACGTGCCACGTTGGAGCAAGAGCGCGAAGTGACCCGCAATATTCAGAAATCCAATGATGATTTATCGCAAAAAATCAGTAACGCCGCTACGTTCAAGGCCTACAATATAAAGAGTTCCGGTTATTTGGTAAGAAACAAGGGCACCGAAGAACCAACGGAGAAGGCTAACAAGGTGAAACGTATTAAAACCACGCTGATGCTGGGCGAAAATTCACTGATTGAACCCGGTCCTGTCAATGTCTATTGCCGTATTGCCATTCCGGAGACCGGCAAGGTGCTGACAATGGGCTCAGGAGACACCTATTCCTTCGTGCACAACGGTCAGCGGTTACAATATTCTTGCAAGACAGTGGTCAATTATAAAGGTAAAGCCGAGAATATCTCCATGAATTGGGATCTGATGTCAGATGACAAAGCCATCAAAGGGCAGTACAGCGTACAGCTATACACTGACGACCAGTTCCTTGGAGAAACATATTTCACGCTGCGATAATATCTTAGAATAAAAAGCAATTATCTGTTATGGTAAGTCGCCACTATTTGCGAATCAAGACGATGCAGGCTCTGTATGCGTACAACGCCAACCCCAAGGCTGATTTACGCAGCTATGAGAACGATTTGGTGAAAGCCATCCGGGGCAGTTATGAACTGTTCCTGTGGCTGTTTGCCCTGCTGCCTGAAATCACCTTCTATCGCCTGAAAAAACTGGAGAGCCTCAAAGAAAAATACAACCCGACGGATGAAGACCTGAATCCGAACAACAAGTTCGTGAACAATTTGCTGATTCGCCAAATAGAAACGAACAAATCTTTGAATACGCTCCTGCCGAAACATCATATCAAATGGGAGGACGACACAGATTTGATTGCCAGGCTGTATCGTGAAATTGAACAATTGCCTGAATATCAGGTTTATATGTCAAATCGCGAAAACAATTATGCTGAAGACAAGAAACTTGTGCTGACCATTATCGAAAAAGTCTTTGCCACCAACGATTTGCTGCACTGGTTTTTGGGGGAGAAAAACACGCATTGGATTGACGACTACGAGGAAGCCATGCTGATGTTCTACCAAAATGTGAAGGATTTCAAGGAGGATAAATGTGACGATTGCAAAATCGATTCGCTTTTTAAGAGTGTGGAAGACGAGCAATTCTGCAGACAATTGTTCCGAAAAACCGTGGAACATGCAGCCGAATATACCAAAATGATAGAGGAAAAACTCCAGAACTGGGAGTTGGAACGCGTCATCAATATGGATATGCTCCTTATGAAGATGGCATTGTGTGAACTGCTGGAATTTCCCTCTATCCCTGTCAAAGTCACCTTGAACGAGTATATTGAGATAGCAAAGTGGTACAGTTCTGACAAAAGCAAGGTTTTCATCAACGGCATCCTTGACCGGTTGATTGTTGATTTGCGTGAAAGCGGACGAATTGTGAAGACAGGTCGCGGACTGTATCAGAGTTGAGGATTGGATTAATGAAGTGTGTCGAGTGATTAGAATTAAAGTTATGAATATTAGACGATTGTTAATTATGGCGACGATTGGATTGTCGTTGGTGCTTCCGTTGTCGTCCTGCCATCAAAAGACGGCCAAGGAGGGAGATTTCACCGTGAAAGATGTGCATATTCCCCAAACGGCGTCCGGATTGTCGCAAAAGGAAGCGGAGAAGATGCCGGTCATCACTTTCGAGACCAAGACCTATGATTTTGGTGAAGTGGTTGAGGGTGAGAGGCTTACCTATGCTTTCAAGTTTAAAAACACAGGCAAGTCGAACTTGATTATCTATTCTTCAGAAGCCACATGCGGTTGTACCACCTCAAAACCTCCCAAAGCGCCTGTCCGTCCTGGCGAAAGCGGTGAAATCACGGTGACCTTTGACTCTAAGGGACAGAAAGGCAAAATCCAGAAACGCATCCTTGTAGGTGCCAACACCTATCCTGCAGAGACCATACTGACCATTACAGCAAACGTTACATCGAATAAATAAGTAATTTATAACCAAATTTTTAAGACTATGATGAATATGTTATTACCTATGTTGGATGCGACCCCTGCGGCTGCTCCATCCGGAATGGGGGGCGGTTCCTCCATGCTCATCTTCTTGTTGCTGATGATTCTCATTTTCTATTTCTTCATGATCCGTCCGCAACAAAAAAAGCAAAAGAAAATCGAAGAGGCGAGGAATAACTTGCAAAGAGGCGACAAAGTGGTCACTATCGGGGGCATCCATGGTAAAATAACGGATGTCAAAGAGAACACGTTCACGATAGAAATCGCTCACGATGTCCGTATCGATGTTGACAAGGCCGCTATCTCGTTCAATGAAGCTGCGCTGAACCAAAAACCCGCCAAGAAGGAAGAGACGCCCGAAAAGAAAGACAACGAATAGAAATGGCAGAGAGCAGGAAACATATACCGGTGAAGCTGCCTTCACTGGCTTTCATTATGTGCCTCATGATTTCGTTCGCGATGTGGACGGTAATCACGATGGCCAAAGACTACAAGATGTCATACGAATACAAACTTGTCTGTGATCATTTGCCTGAAGGACGTCATTCCGTAACCGTTTCGGACACAGTGATTATATTAACTTTTAACCAAAAGGGTATTCGGTACTTGACAAAACCCTTCACCGAGAAAGACAAGGTGGTTACAGTGTCAGTCAATGACCTCATTAAGCCGAAAAACAAGGTGAGTGTGTACACTTTTACCAATAAGGAGATGTGCGATTTTTTGTCCACGCACAACTTCGGTTCGGAGCTTGTTGCAGTCTCTTCCCCCGAAGTCATCACGTTCTACCTTCGGTGATATGGTCAAGATTGGTCTTACAGGAGGGATTGGAACGGGTAAAACCTACTTGTCCACTCACTTTCGGGATATGGGTATTCCTGTCTATTATGCTGACGATGAGGCAAAGAAGCTTTATCGTCAGCCTTCGTTTTTGTCGGATATGCGCAAGGCGTTTTCTGATGACGCATTGTGGCTCGAGGACGGGACTCTTGACATGGCGCAGTTGTCCAAGTCTTTCGGCGATGAGTGCTTTTTACAGCGGCTGAGTAATTTCGTGCATCCGTATGTGATGCGTGATTTTGAACAGTGGGCCGCCTGCCAAGAGGCGAATGCAGTCATTATGGAATCGGCTATTCTGTTCGAGTACGGTCTGGATGCTTGCTTCGACAAAATTATTGTGGCCGATGCTCCAGATGCTTTGCGTATCAAGCGCATCCAGGCCCGCAACCCGAATCTCTCGGAAGACGACATACGCCAGCGTATGTCCCGCCAGATGCCACAGGAGGAGAAATGCGCCCGTGCGGATTTGGTGGTATGCACTGGGGAAACCTATGCGGAAGGGCGTGCGCTGCGGAAAACTTCCCTTTAGCGTATGCTTGCACCGAGCGATCTTTCGGGAGAAAATGTGTTATGTCTCGCTATAGACTGAAATCAGCCTAAATGCTGGTCTCAGATTCAACAGTAGCTTTTGAGGGAAATCTGACGTCCTGTGCCGTTGATGCCAGCCAGAAGGCAGTTGCCCGGAGTGGCTTGGCCCGCTCCACGAACCGTTCCATCGCGACGTACGCTACAGTGTGGCGAACGGGGCCGTCGCGCGGTCGCGAAGGATGAATTGCGTCCGTATTGTCCAAAAATCCAGACGTACGGCTTGTCGTTGCCTCCTTCCATGGCGGCAAAAGAAGTCATATACGCTCAATTCCCGTCTTCCTCCTTGGCATTCGGCACCGCAAAAGCCACCACAATCACGCCGACAGCGCCCACGGCCGGCACGATGATACGCGCCACGGATCCGGCTGGGATGAAAGCGAAAGTGGAAAGTAGCACCATGAAGACCATGATTCCGATAGCCCCCGCTTTCTGCGCAAAAGTCATGCCACCCAACCGGTGGTAGTTACGGATGTATTTGCCCAACCAGGACTGCAGTAGCCATTGCTGCAGTCGCGGCGAGCTTCGGTAAAAGAGCCAGGAGGCCAGCAACAGGAACGGGGTGGTGGGCAGCCCGGGCACCACAACGCCCAGCGCCCCCAACCCCACGGCTATTAGACCAAAAATGATGTAAAGATAGCGTTTCATCGCGGGAAACAATGCCTATTTCATGCACATTTCAAAGATATTCTCCACGTCGGCTTGTTGCAGGGGCTTGAATCCCGGCAGGGTGCCGCCGTTCACCGCCTTGCGGGCCATCACGGCGAAATGGGTGCGGTCGATGCCCACCTCCGGGAAGGTGCGCTTCAGCTGCAGCGTGTTGAAGAGGAAGTCGCTGAGTTTCTCGATGGACTTGCGGGCGATTTCCATGGGTGCAAGAGTCGGATCGATGCCGAAGACATTCGTGCCGAACTGCACATATTTCGACATGCGAGTCTCGTCAAGACAGTACTCCATCCAGCGCGGAGTGAGGATGGCAAGACCAAGGCCATGGGTGATGTCGTAGATGGCCGACAGCTCGTGTTCCATCGGGTGGCAGCTCCAAGCCTTGCGCTTGCCGCCGAGGATGAACCCGTTGATTGCCCACGAGGATGCCCACATCAGGTTGGCTCGCGCCTCGTAGTTGTCGGGCTCGCGCATGGCGATGGGAGCGTAGCGGATGATGGTCTTCATTAGCCCTTCCATGACGCAGTCGAGCATGTAGAATTCCTCGTCGAAATTGAAGTAAACCTCGATAATGTGCGACATTATGTCGGCCGCGCCGCAGGCGGTCTGGTAGGCGCTTACTGTGAACGTGTTGGTGGGGTCGAGGAAGGAGACTTTGGGGCGGATGGCGGGGTCGAGGCGACCGAGCTTGTCCTTGGTCTCCGGATTGCTGATGACCGCTGCCGTGTCCATCTCGGAACCCGTGGCCGAGAGGGTCAGGATGCTGATGATGGGCAATGCCTTTTCGATGGGAGCGTACTTCTGGATGTCAAGGAAATCCCAGGGATCGTGGTCCACGCAGGCACCGGCCGCCATGATCTTGGTGGCATCGATGGTGGAGCCTCCACCCACGGCGAGCAGCACGTCGATATGGTTTTCCTTGCATAGCTGCGCACCTTTACGCACGGAGTCGATGCGCGGATTGGGTTCGATGCCGGAAAGTTCGAACAGCTCCAGCCCGGCATCCCGAATCTCTTTCACCACACGGTCGTAAAGCCCGATTTTCTTGATGGAGCCGCCGCCGTAGGTCATCAGCACGCGGGTGCCATACCGCTTCAATTCCGCGCCCAGATTCTTCAGTTGGTCGCGACCAAAATAGATTCTGACAGGTATGTCGTAAATAAAGTCGTGAATCATAATGTTTTATGCTAAAAAAGGATAAAAACAAGAATGTGAAAAAACAAATTAAGCCTCTTGACTATCATCGCCTTCTCCTATCGTCCTCGCAATCTTCTCGATGTTCAGGCTTCGCGCCGAGGCGTCTATAATATCCTTGTAGATGCCGCCTTTCTTGTAGATTTCGTCGGGGTCGCCGTCTTCCTCCACACGGCCGTCCTTGAGCGCGTAGATGTAGTCGGCGTCGATGATTTGGGAGATGCTGTGGGAGATGATGATGACGGTGCGGTCTTTCTTGATGGCGTCGATGCTGTTCTTGATTTGTTCGGTGGCGATGGCGTCCAAGCTGGCGGTGGGCTCGTCCAAGAAGATGATGGGCGGGTTCTTGAGGAACATGCGGGCGATGGCCACGCGCTGCTGCTGCCCGCCCGAGAGGTCGGCGGCGTTGTTTGCGAACTGTTTGGGCAGCTCCATCACCTGGTCGTAGAGGTGCGCCTTCTTGGCCGCCTCCACCACCTCCTCGTGCGTGGCGCACGGGTTGCCGTAGAGGATGTTCTCCTCGATGGTGCCGTCGAAGATGTGGTTTTTCTGCAACACTAAGCCGATGTTCTCGCGCAGGTATTGCGTGTCATAGTCGCGCAAATCGATTCCGTCCAACGTGATGGTACCCACTTGCGGCTCGTAGAATTTGTCCAACAGGTTCACGATGGTGCTCTTGCCTGCGCCGGAGAGGCCCACCAACGCCGTGATCTTGCCCGGCTCGATCTTCATGTTCACGCCGAACAGCGCCTGCGTGCCGCTCGGGTAGGTGAAATCGACGCCCCGCAGCTCGAACTCGCCCCGGATTTTTTCGGGACGGTGGTCGCCCGACGGCTCGATCTCCTTCTCGGAATTGAGGATGCCGAAGAATCCCTCTGCGTAAATCAGCGCGTCGTTCACGTCGTCGAAGATGCGCTGCAGCTGCGTGATGGGCGCGATGACATTGCTGAACAGCATCACATGGTACATGATCTTACCGATGGTCATGCCCGGATACTCCTTCAGCACTAAGAAAGCCGTCAGAATGATGACCAGCACGGTGCCTACCTGCCGCACGAAGCTCTTGAGTCCGTTGTAGTAGAAGGCCACCTGTCGGGTCTTCATCTGGTTCTCGGTCACCTGGTTCTGGATGTCCAACTGCTTTTGCGCCTCGATTTTCTCGCGGTTGAAACTTTTGATGACATTGATGGAGTCGATGATGTTCTTGATGCCCTGGCTTTTGGTTTCCAAGTGGGTGCGCATCTCGCGCCGCCAGCCTTTGAGCCGCTGTGCCTGCCGGTAGGTGATCCAGAAATAGACGGGCACGATGGCGAGGGCGACTAAGCCGACATAGACGTTGGCCGCGAACATCAGGATGAGGGCGAGCAGGGCGCTGGTGAACAGCGGCAGCAGGTCGATGAAGAAGTTCTGCACTGTGCGCGACAACGAGCTGACACCCTGGTCGATACGGGCCTGCAGCTTGCCGGTGGCGTTGTCGCCGGAGTTGAAGAAGGCGATGCGGAAAGTGAGCACCTTCTCGATGACGCTCTGCGCCAAGTCGCGGCTGACGTAGATGCGCATCCGCTCGCCGAAATAGTTTTGTGCGAAGGTGATGACGGCGGAGAGCACCTCCTTGCCCAACAGCACAACGCTGATGATGGTCATGATGCGTGCCGCCTGGCCCCAGCTGAAGTCCGTGCCGATGAGCGCGTTGATCGCATCCACCGTCCGGTCGAGCACGATGGCGTTGACCTGCGCCATCAGGGAGCCTACTAATGTGAGAACTAATGTGATGAAAACCAGCCACTTGTATGGCTTAACGAAAGGCCGGATGTTTTTGAAAAGTTGGAGAAGGTTCATGAATGGTAGATATACTGTTTGATTTTTTCAATCAGTTGACGTGCGGGTTCGATTTTCGGCAACACATCGTTTTCAGATACTTCAAAAGAACAATTGTAATCTGCACTTTCACGCATTGATTGTAATTGGGAATAAAAACGTCCCTCTTCAACGGAGAAAATATGTGTTTTAACGTAATACTGCTGGAAACGAATAGCTGCTCCTTTATGGGTTCCAACCTCATGCCCGTCGTTGATGAGCAATGCTGTCACGGCGTGAAAAAGTGAGTAATACAGCCTGTTGGCCAACGTACTCCAAAATCCGGCTTTCAATAACACTTCATGTTCGGCAAAAATGTTTTCGGCTTTTTCCAGTTCTAATTCAACGATAATTCGTCTGTCTTCCTGATTAAGATTCATATATGAGTTTTTTGTCTTGTTCTACATTATAGAAAAACATAGCATGTGGTCCACCATACCATTCGTCTTTTGTATATGTATGCACGCTAAAATATTGCCAAAAGTCAAAACCACATTCCATAATGGGGTATGCATATCTGTCAAAATCCGTTGCCTCTTTTTTCTGCTTGTCAAGTAACAACAGCAAGTCCCAATCACTATCATCATGATTGTCGCCACGGGCACGAGATCCATACAGGTAAAGTGAACTACCTCGTGGCAAAACCTTTCGTGCCACTTCCCGAATGCTGTCTATGATGTCTTTCTTTGTCATTTGCATTTGATTTGCGGCAAAGATACTATTTTTCTGTTTTGTGCGGCGCCGGGAAATTTATTGTTTTCGCCGCTCAAAAACAGAAAACAGTACGAATGGGTAAGGATAGGGATTCAGCACGCACTTTATCGCAGCTTTTCCTCTTTTTGGGAGGTGTCTTCCTGATTAGCCGAAATCATGTCTGACACGGATTTTCGTCTGTCGTCCGCAAAAGTGCATTTTTTTGATACCGTAGAGAAAAAAAAACATGCTGCCCCTGCAACCTTTTTGCTTTTCTGGGTCTTACATACAAATAAAAAGGTTATTTTTGCGCGGTAAATAGTTCGATGAAAACCCTAATGAAAAAGCTCCTTTTTGTGTCCTTGTGTGTGCTTATGATGGTTTTGGCAGCCACCTCCCTGACGGCCCAGAGCAGCAGGGACCGTTGGAAATACGATGACTACTTCCCGAATGATTATTTCTCGAAAGACCCTACTGATTACCGCCAGCATGTTCATGTCGGGGAGGTCATTTATTATATGCGCCTCGCCGATATCACGCCTTTGTTTGAAGAAAAGCAGGGAGCGGGGGATACGTTGCTGCGGCTGAACTATATCCCGGAGTTTGCGCACCCTCTCTTTATCCAAGTGCGTCGTCATCATGGCCAAATCCGCATGGAGTGGCAAAAGGGAACCGCTTTCAGGGGTCATATCTCATCTTCCATGCACATGGAACCGAGTGATACGGGCTACGTGGATGCGACGGAGAAGCAATATTACGGAAATTCTTGGGAGAAAGGGATTTTGGACTCGGGCGGCAGAGAACTGACCTGGGAGGAGTGGGACAACATACAGCAAATCCTGACGGAAATTGATTTTGTTCATTACAAACATGTAAACGGATGTTGGGGCTTCCGTACCCCTTTCATTTTGGAGTATGCGGATCAGAAGAAAACTGTTGCACACTATACGGAGTGCCCGGACGAAGCGAAAGAGGAACATCTGGCGAAACTGTTAGTGTCGCTCGTGGATCCACATTACGAGGATATGGTGGTATATTCTGTCAATAAGAAAAATGGAATTATCAAGCCCAAATACCCTGGCGGAGAGGTTGCTTGCAAGCAGTTTGTCGAAACTTTTGTCCGTTACCCCGATGATGCCTTACGTGATTTGGTGGAATTCACCGCCAATCTTGATGTGATTATTGAGAAAGACGGCTCTGTCGGCTACGTGCGGGATGTTTCCTGGCCGAAATCCCCGTACGGTTTTTCCGACGAATTGATTCGCGTGGTGAAAGCAATGCCGAAATGGGAACCCGCTATCCGCAAAGGAGATACGGTGAGATGTTACACCCATATCACCCACAAGTTCACCCTTCCTGAAAAGATACGCCCCAAATACGGGAATCCTATTCTGGAAACGCAGCGCGACAAAGTTGTGTGGGAGAGAATTGAGGAATGCCATCGCAAATTGCTGCTTGATTCGAGCGACAAAGGGGCGGCGGTATGTATGGGATGTACTTATTACAGGGAATTTCTGCTGGAAAACACTCCTGTAACCGAACTTGATGCGACGGATTCGATGTTCTATCAAGGGGATATGCCTAACGAAAGCGATTGGTCCACTTTCCATGACCAGACGCCAGTGGTCTCCCATCCCGGCGACAGCGCCTTAAAATATCTCTACCAAGCTTTGCAATTGAAACCTGATACAGAAACCCTGATTAACCTATATCTGCCGATCCTGCAATTGGAATATAACCTGAAAAAAACGCATAACCCTTTGGCTGAGCTTCCCTACGACACCGTTGACGGGGTCCATTTCCCCTATTCCTACTTCTTGAACAGACCCGAAGGCGGCACGTTTGACAACAGCACAAACTACTTGGGTGAAACCTCAAGTTCATTCTTTTGGGTGGACGCTTTTTCCAAGGATTTGACGAAGATGCAGGAGCCAGTCCTCTATAACAACAACTTGCAAGAAGACGAGGCCATTTTCCGCTTTTCCTTTTTCCCCTCCTTTCACCCGCCAGTTTCGTTTCGTGTCGTAAAGGATAATCGAAAGATGACGCTGTATTGGAAAATTCTTCATACAGAATACGATCCGAAAACCTGGAAAGAGGTCTCTTATTCAGTAAAAGAGGGCCATCAATCCATGACAGCCACACAGTATGAGCAATTTCTCCAGTATATGGAAAATGTGCAGTTTGACGAACTCCCGCGCAGTCATTACTTTCCTATGTTTGACGGAGCGCAATGGGTAATTGAGCAGGTGACCAGCCAAGGTTTCAAGGCCCATTTCACCAATGTGGCCGGAAAAAGCATCCAGCAGGTTTACAGTTTCCTGGTCAAACTCAGCGGCGAGAAGTTGGAATATGTAAAAGAGTATTGATTCTAAGACAGTTCAAATCATCACAATATGAATATTACAAACGAAAAACCGTTGGATTATCGTTGCTTTTTGCTCGGAATTATCCTCTACTGGATGTTTGATGCCATTTGGGGATCTTTCGCTTCGTTTTTCTTCGCGCTGGAAGCCGTGCTGCATCCGATAGCCATAGTCGTCGGGAAATCCCTGCTGTTCTTGCTGGTTTTTTATCTCCTGTTCCGCAAACCGAGGCTCTTCGATGTCAAATGGGGGCATCTCGCAATATTTGTCGGAACTGTCATTCTGATGAATCTGTTGTCCGCATTCATCTCCTACCGTTTTTTTGATCTTGATTCCTTCGCGGACAATCAGATGAAATGGGATATTCCCAATTATACGATGCAAAATGTGCGGAAGTGGGCAAATCTTGTCACCTCGTTTCTCACCGTTGGCTTCTTGTGGTGGCGTTACGATTCGGAGAATACGGATGCGGACGAAACAGTGTCGTCAGGTGAATCGCGAAGTTATTATGGCGGAATCCTGTTCGCCATCACCTTGGGTTACGTCCTTTCCTTGGTTAGAGTGCTCGGCGGCGGATATTGGCAATTTGCCGACCATCCCATCTTGGTTGAGGTGATCATCTGTCTGCTGATTGTGCTCATTACCATTGGGGCTATCTTTATGTTGGTAAAAAGACGCACGACGGTGCTCTCCATCACCATGATTTTTATTCTCATCGTCATCCACTTTTTCTCGTCGCATTATCTGCCGAACATCATCTCCAATCATCTTACTCCCAATGACACCTTATACGGAAAGGTGAATATTTTCCCTTATGTCGCGACTATTTGCGACATTGCGTTCAATCTGGCCGCCTTTATCCTTTACCGCAGGGAGATGAAATCTTGACCAAAACAATAAAACGAGCTTTTTTGCGATAATTTGGGTATGAGAAAAACGCTGTTCCTGCTATTGTTGAGTTTCTGCATCCAGGTTGTGGCTTTGGCGCAGCAGGATTTCTTCAGCCGTCTGGCCGACTCGGCCTTGACGTTGACGCATCAGCAAGTGCAGTACGATCCCGCTTATTTTAAGATAAGCTATCCCAACGGTGACGTGCCTGCGAACAAGGGCGTATGTACGGACGTGGTCATTCGCGCCTACCGGAAACTCGGTATCGACCTGCAGAAAGAGGTGCACCTCGATATGAAAGCAAATTTCCGCCTTTATCCGCAAAAATGGGGGTTAAAGGGTCCAGATCCGAATATCGACCATCGTCGGGTGCCCAATCTGATGACCTTTTTCGGGCGGAAGGGCACTACATTGCCCATTTCCGACAAGGCCGCCGACTATCGCCCCGGCGACATCGTTTGTTGGAACTTGGGCGGCGGCGTCACCCATATCGGAATAGTGTCCAAAAAGAGTACTTCCGATGGCAAAAGGCATCTGATCATACACAATATCGGGAATGGCCAAGTGCTGGAAGACAGTCTTTTCAGTTTCAAGATCATCGGCCACTACCGATACAAGCTTTAGATTTGCCCGAAGGTCTGATAGTCTGCCGGTAACCTGCCATTATTTCAACAATTGTGCCGTGTGCGCCTTGGTGTTCACCTTGCCGATGGCATCGATGATAACGCCTTGTTCGTCAATGACGTAGGTGGTGCGGAGCGTGCCCTCGGTCACTTTGCCGTACATTTTCTTCTCACCCCAGGCCTCGTAGGCCTTCAGGATGGTGAGGTCGGTGTCGGCGATGAGGTGGAAGGGCAGCTCGTGCTTGGCGATGAACTTTTGGTGCGAGGCGGCGGAGTCGCGGCTCACGCCCAACACCTCGTAGCCCATGGCGAGGAAGCGCTGGTAGTTGTCGCGCAGGTCGCAGGCTTCGGAGGTGCAACCCGGCGTGCTGTCCTTGGGGTAGAAGTAGAGCACGAGCTTCTTGCCGGCGAAGTCGCTCAGTTTCACGGTGTTCCCGTTTTCGTCAATGCCCTCGAAATAAGGGGCCTTTGTTCCGATTTGCAGCATAGTACCTATATTTTTCTGTGGACGGCAAAAGTAGGATTTTTTTGTACTTTTGCCGACTGAAAAAACAGGCAATCACTAATCACAATACAATGGTACGGGCAAAGAAACGGTTAGGGCAACATTTCCTGAACAACCAGGCGATAGCGCAGGACATCGCCGACTCCATCCGCACGCCAGACGCACACGTGTTGGAAATCGGGCCGGGCATGGGTGTGCTGACACAGTATCTCCTACGGCGCGAATTTTCACAATTGGCTGTAATAGAGTTAGATGAAGAGTCAGTGGAATATCTGCAGACGCATTTTCCGGAGTTGGGCAGCAACCTGATTCATGGCGACTTCCTGCAGTATCCGCTGAAGGAATTCTATGACGGGCCGAAGGTGGTCGTGGGCAATTTCCCCTACAACATCTCCTCGCAGATCTTGTTCAAGGTTTTGGATGAGAAGGAGACGGTGATGGAGGTGGTGGGCATGTTCCAGAAGGAGGTGGCCGAGCGGGTATGCGCCCATGCCGGTAACAAGCAGTACGGTATCCTCAGCGTGCTGCTGCAAGCCTACTACGATGCGGAGTATCTGTTCACCGTTGGGGAGCATGAGTTCACGCCGCCGCCGCAGGTGAAATCGGCAGTCATTCGCCTCACCCGCAACTTCGGCAAGCGGCTGGAATGCGACGAGAAAACCTTCCGCACGGTGGTGAAGACGGCCTTCAACTACCGCCGCAAGACGTTGCGCAACGCCCTGCAGTCGTTGCCATTCGACAAGGCGTTTGTAGAGGCGGAGCCGCTGTTCACGAAACGCGCCGAACAGCTGTCGCTGCGGGATTTCGAGTACCTGGCGGGAAAATTGTAAACGATATTGTGCAGATTATCCAAAAAGAGGCGGCCGAACCGGTCGCCTCTTTGCGTGTTGGGGGCATTATTCCGCAAGCAGCAGTATTTTGTCGTTGCTGACTTCGACTACGCCGCCGCGAATGTCGAAGTGTTGCGTCTCTCCCTGTTGGGTTTCCACTTTCACTCTTCCTTCCTTGAGGGCTGAGACCAAAGGGGCATGCGACTTGAGGATTTCAAACAGACCGTCAATGCCGGGGAGTTGCACCAATGTGACCTCGCCGGTGAAGAGGTTGCTGGTTGGGGTGATAATCTCTAACTTCATAGTTCTTTATTTTGCTGCGGCCAACTCTTTCTTGCCTTTTTCTATGGCTTCCTCGATAGTGCCCACGAGGTTGAAAGCGGATTCCGGGAGGTCGTCCAATTCGCCATCCAGAATCATGTTAAAACCTTTGATGGTGTCCTCGATGTTGACGAATTTGCCAGGAATGCCGGTGAACTGTTCGGCCACAAAGAACGGTTGCGACATGAAGCGTTGCACACGACGGGCGCGGTGCACGGTCTTGCGGTCCTCTTCGGAGAGTTCCTCCATGCCGAGGATGGCGATGATGTCCTGCAGCTCCTTGTAGCGTTGCAACGATTCTTTCACGCGCTGGGCGGTCTTATAGTGCTCTTCGCCCACAATGTCGGGCGACAGGATGCGGGAGGTGGAGTCGAGGGGGTCGACGGCGGGGTAGATGCCTAACTCGGAGATTTTACGGCTCAGCACCGTGGTGGCGTCCAAGTGGGAGAAAGTGGTGGCGGGTGCCGGGTCGGTCAAGTCGTCGGCAGGCACGTAAATAGCTTGCACAGAGGTGATTGAGCCGCGCTTGGTGGAGGTGATGCGTTCCTGCATGGTACCCATTTCGGTGGCCAGTGTCGGCTGGTAACCCACAGCTGAAGGCATACGTCCCAGCAAAGCGGAGACCTCGGAGCCAGCCTGAGTGAAACGGAATATGTTGTCGACGAAGAAGAGGATGTCGCGGCCGCCGGTGGTCTCGTCGCCGTCGCGGTAGCCTTCGGCCACGGTCAGGCCGGAAAGGGCCACGCGGGCGCGGGCTCCGGGGGGTTCGTTCATCTGACCGAACACCAAGGTGGCCTGCGACTTGGCCAGCTCTGCCATATCGACTTTGGTCAGGTCCCAACCGCCTTCTTCCATACTCTTCATGAAAGCGTCTCCGTAGCGGATGACGCCGGATTCGAGCATTTCGCGCAGCAAGTCGTTACCCTCTCTGGTGCGTTCGCCCACGCCGGTGAACACGGTTGTGCCGCCGTAGTTCTTGGCGATGTTATGGATCATTTCCATGATCAGCACAGTCTTGCCCACGCCGGCGCCACCGAACAGGCCGATCTTGCCGCCCTTGGCGTATGGCTCGATCAGATCGATGACCTTGATGCCGGTGTAGAAGACCTCCTGAGAAGTGGAGAGGTTGTCGAAAGTGGGGGGCATGCGGTGGATGTCGCTGCGTCTTTTGGATTGAATCTCGCCGATGCCGTCGATGCTTTCTCCAATGACGTTCATCAAGCGGCCGTTGATGTTCTCCGTGGGCATGGTGATCATGCGGCCTGTGGCCACCACTTCCATGCCGCGGTGCAAACCGTCGGTGGAGTCCATTGAGATGCAGCGCATGGTGTTCTCGCCAATGTCCTGCTCGCATTCCAAAATCAGCTTGTCACCGTTGTCCTTGCGCACTTCCAATGCGTCGTAAATGTTAGGCAGCGTGACGTTCTCTTCAAAATGCACATCCACAACTGCGCCGATAATTTGGGATATTTTTCCTTTTATCTGTTCTGACATATATTGTTAATATTATATTTTACGCTTTAATTTTTGAGCCGCCAAAGATATAAAAAATACCGATTTCTCGGGGGAAAAATTTTTTTTTCAAGAAATGGTTGGCATATCAAAAAAAAGTGTATTTTTGCCGCCGAATTCAACAAGCGGAAGTAGCTCAGTTGGTAGAGCACGACCTTGCCAAGGTCGGGGTCGCGAGTTCGAGTCTCGTTTTCCGCTCTTTGCAGGGTCGCGATCATCGCGGCCCTGAATGTTATAAAATCAGCAATTTACGCAGGTAGGTTGCTGGTTTTTGCTTTTGCATCGGGCTGAAACGTGACAAACTGATTTTTGGAATTTCGCTGACGAAAAAGCGGAACTCCCCGATCAGCCATCCCTCCATGATTTCCCACCTCATGATAATCTGCCGCACAGACGTTGCCCCCTGTGGACACGGGTGGCGGTGTGTGTGGCGGAATGGCGGAATGGCGCAGGGGGGCATGGGGCCGACTGCTGGGTTTGGTGACAAAGGAGGTGTACGGCAGGAGACGCACGCCGGAGGCTATGTGAGAGGGTTATGGAAGAAATTATGAAAATGTTATTTTTGCACAAGTTTTATATATCCATCATAAAAATAAAAAGTATATGAAAGTCAACGTGTTAAAAACTATCGTCATTTTAAGTGTGGCTCTGTTTTGCGGATTTCCCTCCCTTTTCGCCCAAGAACAGCAAGAAAAGAATATTGCCTACAATTTCATTAATGAGTACGGTTTCTTCGTTGGGAAAAACGTCGGTTGGACAGGTGTGTTTGTCAACAGCATCGCCTTTAAGCAGAATGACTTGCTTGGATTGGGTGTCGGTTATGGACTGAACACGGCGTCTTTCCAGGAGGTGCCGATATACCTCAACTACCGTCACTATTTTGACCTGGGCAAGAAACTGAAGCCGTGCATCAATGTTGCTGCCGGTGTCGGATTGCATTTTAGGGACAGAGACGATTACGTTTTCCACGATGAATCCGGAAATAATGGGGAAGTGAAGCCTTTCGGTGCGGGACTATACGCCACTATCGCCGGCGGATTCCGTGTGAAAGCCCTCTCTTTCACGGGCGGTTTCTTTTTCCGGACGTTCCCGGCGAGGAAAGGGTTCAGCGGCGGCATCGAAGCCAAGGTCGGTTACACTTTCTAACCTTAATGGTTGGATTGCACTGATATTTTTCCGTGAAGCATCAGCTTGAACATTCCCGTCCAGTAGCCAATTCCATAGCAGACATGGATGGCCGCAAATACGAACGGCATGAGAAGCAAATCACGAAGACGGTGTGTGCAGCGCAATCCGAAAAAGATGCCTGATAGCAGGTAAAGTGTCAAGACCAAAGCATATAGCCACATAATTACGGGGCTATAGATGCTGAACAGTCCTCCGACAACCAGTCCGGCCACAAACAGTGGAGGGAAAAACTGACGGAGGCTTGTTGGTCTCTCTAATTTTTTGTTTACCAATGGTTTGAATAATCCGTATTGGTAGAACATCTTGGCTGTTTTGCTGATGGAGTCGCGGGCGAAATAATCAACCACAACTTGGGGCAACAACAGGATTTTCCCGCCATGCTGAATGATTCGGCCGTTGAACTCGTCATCCTGATTGCGAACCAGTTCTTCGTCAAACAGCCCGATCTTGTCGAAAATCTCCCGTCGGAAACAACCGAAAGGGACAGTGTCAACCCATTTTTCTTGACCTACTCCAATGCGGAAGTGTGAATTGCCCATCCCAAAGGGGGAGCTCATGGCGTGTGCGATAGCCCTGCATATAGGGGTGTCTTTTGCCGGCAGCGTATTACAAACACCACCAACATTATCCGCACCAGAACTTTTTAACTTGTTGACTAATAATGAGAAGTAATTGGCTGGGTATCGGGAATGCGCATCCAAGCGCAGTATGATGTCGCCATGTGCGGCACGAATGCCTACGTTCAGCGCAACAGGTGCCGTATGCTTTGGGTTGTCTAACAGGCGTATGAACGGGTATAGCTGGATGTAGTTTTCGATGATATTGCGCGTGCGGTCATCGCTCATACCATCTACAAACAGCACTTCCATCTCCTCTTTCGGAAAATCTTGCGAGATGATAGACAAAATGCAATCCTCTATATGGCTCTCTTCATTGTATATGGGGCAAATGATGGAAATCATAATCTGGGATTAGGTTTTGGGAATTGTTTTCTTAATTGTTGGAACTTAGGGCTGATTTTTTGCTTGTCACATTGGAATATAGTGAGATATAATCTTTTGCAATGTTTGACCATCGGAATGTCTCAAATGAGGTGTCGGGTAAAGTGTCGTAAGGCACATTCTGACGAAGCAATTGTCTCAATTTATGGACAAGGTCATTGTGGCTCATTGGGTTGACGCTTTCTCCCAGATGTTCGGTGAACATGCCGTCAATCGCTTCGCCGCGACTCCAAAGCAGACGTAGTCCCTGTGAAAGCGCTTCAATATAAACAAGTCCGAAAGTTTCTGATTTTGAAGGCATTGCGAATATTCCATTGGAAAGATATAGCTTTCTCATCTCTTCAAGGTCTGTGATTATGCCGTGGTACGAAATCCAGTCGGAATGTTTTCGCATCAGTGAGAGCACCTGTTTTTCGTCATCGCCACCGCCACCCGCCACATCGAGGTGCAAATCAGGGAACTCACTCCGCAATGATTGCATTGCGTGTATCAGCCGAGGCATATTCTTGTTACGGTTAAAAATGCCGGCATACAGTACCCGATGACTGTTGTCAGGATTGATCACCGTATGTAAGTTCTTAATCCAGAACTCATTGATGCCGTTAGGTATGACCAAGGACTTTTTTTCCGTCAGGTCCCGCATTTTTACGAGAGTAGGGTGTTTCAAGAGACGTTCCCGTAGGGCTGGAGCAATGAAGATCACTTTGTCGGCCGTTTCGAGTACGGCGCGGTGGACCCACCACAAATGCGGCATATAACGCAGGAAGGCGTTCACATCGCAGTTCCGTACTGCCACAATGTAGGGGATGCCGTACTTCTGGTGTAAGGTCTCTGCCACCATGCCGTCACTGAACAACGTAGTGGCATGGATGCAGGAAATTTGGCTCAGGTCAATGGTTTTCTCGATTTCACGCACGATGCGTTCCGTCTTATGGAAAAAAAAGACACGGTGAAGCCGTTTCAAGATGTGTGCGTAATGGAATGTCGTCTGTTTGGCTTCAAAAAGGTGGTTCTCGGGTATGCCCTTCCGGACGGGAGAAAAGACAATCTGTTTCACGCCGGCTTGATCCAATTCATGGTACAGATTGCTATGTACTTTGCTGTAATAGAAGTCGTTGCAAATATGCAATACCGTATCGGCTTCCACCGTTCCGGCAAGATTTTCTCGGTTTCCGTCAGTGCGCAGCGAATATCCTAAAAGCAGGAAGGCAAGCATCTGTACGAGGCCCGGGCCGTAGGGGAAGTTCGGCTCGGCAAAGCTGATGATTAGGGGCACACAGCACACTATCCAGCCTACTTGTTTGACATTGCTTCTCTTGGACTTGAAGACTTCTATTAATGTACTGATGCCGAAATAGATGTAGAATAGGAGTAGGGGAGTGGAGAAGAGTCGGTAGCGTACCAATCGTAGGAGCGGGTAGTTGTGGATGAAAGGGATTTTCATCGGGGTTTGCATCTCTTGTATGGTCTGGTTGTGGCGCAACAGCTCAAATCCTTTCTGATTACGGTCCCAACGTCTGGTAGTCAGGTCGTTGATGCCGGTGGAATTTTTGCCGCCATGCATGAACGTGTGGAGTTCATCGTGGATGAAGCCTGTATAGATGATGACCCCAATCAAGATAAGGCCGACAATCGTCAGCACCGTTTTGACGTTCCATTTGACCTGCAGGTCTGCATCTTTAATGGAGATAAGCAACATCATGATTATTAATGCGAAACAATCTGCTCGGGAGCGAATGAGAACCAAACAGAGCAAGGTCAGGAAAGCAATGACCCAATAAGCGGTACGGTCGTCCTTCCGTTTCATTCCGAAGTGGAAACAGGCGGTCGCCCCTATGGCCATCATAGCTCCAAGCTGGTTTTTCCCTTCGTCAAACATGTAGTGTTCAGGTACATACAGTCCTCCGGCATAGAACAGACTGTTGCTGATCGATACGCCGATTAAGAGGATGGTGTAGTAGTAGCAGATATTGGCCCAGTCGTTTTCGCGCCAGTCCAGATTCATGCCAACAATGACCGTTAGCAGTGCCACCGCTAACTGGGTGATGTCGGAGGTGTACATGGGGATTGTGAAGCGCACCAAGATCATGCAGCAGATAGTTAGTAAAAGGAGCCTGACGAAACGTGCCGAAAAACTGCGTGTCAACGAGAAAGTTAGCGCAAAAACCACCGCCATCATCGCCATGATGGCATAGCGGGCAATATAGTAAAGGGGAGTCATATACACCCAAGGAAGGAACATCAGGGCGGATATGCATACAGTCGCGATTATCAGTATCTTGGCAATCTTTTGTCTTTTCATATGTCAGTAATAAATTCAAAAATCAAAGTCACTATAATATATTAAGGTTGACCATTTGGCCGAAAAGGAGGTCGCTTTCCGGTAGGCGGCCGTAATCGAAACCGCCGCCCGGGGTGAAAGTCAGCTCGCCGAACCATGCGTGTCCGTGTTCCAGGTAAAAGTCAGCTCGCACAAAAGGGAAGGGCTTGGAAAGTGTTTCCGCATAATCGAACAGTTGGTCAATTCCGTCGGGTTTGGGGACGGTGAACCCTTCGGGGGCCCGTTGCCCTTGTCGGTTGAGGCGTTGTAGGTTCCAGTCGCGGTCAAAAAAGTAGAATGCCGGCTTCTGCCCCTCTTCCCGACCGATGCAGCAAAGTACATATTTGGCGACACCGTTGAAGCAATAGAACTTGTAGTCCACCGGCGAAGTCCCTTGTTCAGGATTGATGAATTTTTCGCAAATCAGCATTTTTTTCTTGACATCGTATTGCGGTTCGGCGGCAAGAAGATGGAATTTGATCTTCTTGAAGCGGTTCAGGTCTCGTATCGCGGCTGTCTTGTCCAAGCGGCTTTTGTCCGTGCAAACCACATTCCCGCCATTGCCGAAGTTCCATTTGAGTACGAACTTGTCGGGCAGGAGGTCCCAATCGATCTCTTCCGGATTTTCATATGTGGCAATCACCTCCGGGAGAATGTTGGCCAGGCCTTTGCTTTTGACATAATCCCGCACCGCCCATTTGTCGGCGCATTGCATGACCAGGTCGTTTCCTTTGTAATAGTGGAGCTTCATCCATTGGATTTTCTCGTCCAAAGTTTTGGGATTCTCCAAGTCCGGCTTTCGGTGGTGGCACAGTTGGAACTGCACGTTGATGGAGAGTCTCGGGGAAATGGCCGTCAGCAGATAATGAGCCCATAATACAGGTCTGGAACGTAATTGCATATTCGGGGTTATTTTCGGTGAAATATATTGGTAAGGATACTGTAGTAGGTTTTGAAACCGTCCGTTTTCAGAAGAATCGAAGCAAGAAGATACAGAATCAGGTAAACAACTATCTGTATGAGCATAAGAAGAAAAGGATGGCAGTGCAAAACGAGGCCAAGGGCATACGTAAGCGCTCCGATTGCGGCAGCCAGGAGAAGATAGCCTCCAAAATCACCTATTTGTCTGATAATTCCATAATTAATCAGTTTTCCGTTGACCAAGGCGTTGATTATGAAGTTGATATAGGAAACGCTGGCAATCGTCCACAATAAGCCGGTTATGCCAAAGCGGATACCGATGAAAATCATGGCAATTCCGATGGTTCTTTTTAGGATTTGGATGATAAAGTAAAGTTTTCCTTTTCCTAAAGATTTGATTACGTTTGTGTTAAGTGTATTTATGGCATAGATGAGACCTGCAACGCAGAGAATTTGGAAATAAGGGGCTGAGGTTTCCCATTTAGCTCCGTATAACAGTGTGATTAGTGGTTTGGCAATGATTATCAGCAGAGTCATCATGGGGAAATTGATGAATGTCAGTGCCCTGGTGCTTTTGCGCATACCTTCCAGGAGCCGGGGACGTTCGTCTTGCAGCGTGGCAAATGCCGGGAATGTGACATCGTTGACAATGGACGCCAGTCCAGTCACAGGCACCTCCTCCAGTTTCTTGGCTTGCGAAAAGTAGCCTAAGTCGCTGGTAGAAAATCTTTTTCCTATGATAAAACTTTGCAAATTTGTGTAAAGCGTTTCCACTAAGGAGGAAAGAAGCATCAAACCTCCAAAGCTGAAAAGGTTTCTGAGGGATTCAAGACTAAATTCAAAGGCGGGACGCCAGGTGCTCATGTTCCAAAGCAGAACAACGTTGACAATAGCTGCGAGGATAGCGGAAGCCACCAGACTCCAGGCACCATAGCCATTCAGGGCCAGCGGAATGGCCAGCAGCGTTCCGGAGAGTGCCGATGCCATGTTTCGAAGGGCCAATGCCCGGAAATTCATCTGCCTCATCAAATGTGTGACTTGCACGATGGCAAAGGATTGGATAATTAGGACAAGGCTTTGCACTCGTAACAGCGGTTTCACGAGAGGCATGTCAAAGTAATCGGCAATAAAAGGAGATGCTATATACAGTATCAGGTAGAAAACGAGGGAAAAGGCCAGGTTCCAATAAAAGACAGTGGAATAGTCTATCGGTTTGGGATTCTTTTTCTGTATGAGGGCGGTGCCTAAGCCCCCTTGTATGAAAATGTTGGAGATGGCAAGGAAGATGGCGAGCATGGCGATGGCCCCAAAGTCCTCGGGCATCAACAGACGAGCCAGGACAAGATTGGAGAGGAAGTTGATGGTCAGTGTCCCGACTTTCCCCACGGCACCCCACATCATGCCGAAAACCGTCTTCTCTTTTAGATTATCTCCCATTATGACTAATATATGGCGTCGCAAATCTCTTTTTGGGAAACATGCGCCTTTCCAAGCAGGTATTCGATAGTCCGCGCTTCGTGACGGAAGTCTTTCTGCAAAAGGGTTCCCGAGAGTGTGATGATGGCGTCGGCAATGGAGGTGTCGATGCCGACAGCCTTGCCGAGAGAGGCGAAAAGTCCCATTCCGTTAGGCACATCCTCGTTGAGGTAGCGGTGGTCAACCTTGGACGGCCCTTTGTTGGCCGCTTTGGCAAAAGAGCGGAAAGCCTCCATGGAATCGATGCTCAAGTCGTTGAAATTACGCCATTTGGCGGCGTCAAAGTAGTTGAGGGGGGCGCAGTCGAATGCATGCAATAACCTGTTCTTCTGTTCGTCGAAATTGCGGATGACCTGCAGTACCGAAGGGGTGAAAGCTTCCTTGTACATCCAAAACTCGCCGTGGCTGTGCTCTATTCGGGCAGCAGAAAACAGCATCCCGATGGGGTGGACAATCATGTTCGGATTGTGCATGGCAGATTCGAGAATGTGGCGGCGTAAATATTGGGTGTTCGGGAAAAGGCCGGAGAGCAAGGGCAAAACCTGTGCCGACGATGCTGTGGGGAGTACGGATATGGCATTGCGCGGGTTATAGAATGTAATTCGCACGAAAAGGTCCATGATCCGTCCGTTGTACGCTGTGGTCTCCCATTCGCTGTACAGCACGTCTTTATGGATGTGTTTTTTGAAAATGAGGCTTCCCATATACCCTGGAACCAATACAATCAGCTGCTTGTCTTTTACAAATGGGGCTATCATCTGGGCGATGCGCTCGTGCTGGAGCGTGGTGGTCATCACCATGATAATGTCGGCAAAGGAGATGGCCTTCTCCACATCACGGGTGATGAACGCAGGCTTGGCAAAGAAAACGCGGCCGTGGTTGGTCTCGTCTTTCACGTTGAAGCCACCCTCTTGGCTCATCAACTCGAAAAACTTACCGTTCACAGTGTCTGAGGTCTTCAGCAAGCCGACCTCTGCATTGCGCTCTATCAGCTTGGCTGCGTGTACCAATCCAGAATTACCGCATCCGACAATGGTGATTTTCATACGAATAATTTATACAAATGGCAATAAACCAACAATTTACAAAAATATCATTGTGATAAATCAATAAACCGCAAAAATAAGATTTTCTACATAGGGTCTGACAATTTTAACAATTGTTAGGATTTCGGTATACTTTTTTCCGACTTTTTGCGTTTATGCTTTCTTTTTGAAATTAAATTGTATCTTTGCACTTTTGAAAATTTATCATTTGAGGAATATCTACATGAGCAGACAAAAATCTTCGCGAAGATGGCTAAGTCCTGACAAACCAGGATTCCACATACTGATGGCAGTTGTGGTCACCATCGTTATATTTGTTCTTACTATCTTGTTTCTCAGATTGTTCACTCGTCATGGGCATGAGATTGAGATGCCTTCGTATATGGGTCGTTCGGCCGAGGAGTTGACGCAGCATGGGCGCGCGGAGGGCTTCGTCTTTGTGGTGAATGACGAGCTGTACGAGAACGATGCTGTGCCGGGATCGGTGTTGAAGCAGAATCCTATGCCCGGCGAAAAGGTAAAGCGCGGACGCAAAGTGTACCTGACGGTGGCAGCGGCAGAGCCTCCTACCATAAAAATGCTGGAACTCAGGGATTTGTCGCTCAGACAAGCCCAGATTATGATAGAGTCACAAGGGTTGGTTTTGGATCACATCATAGAGAAACCAAGTCCGTATGAGAATGTGGTGTTGGAAGTGCTCTACAAAGGGCATTCCATCGCGCAGGGGACCCCTATCAAACAAGGGGAAAAGCTTACGTTGGTAATCGGCAAGAATATTGGCGACCTGCCCGATAGTACAACCACCGAAACGTCAGACAATCAGTTTTAACCATCATCAATAAACAAAATTTATGCAGTTAAATTCGAAAATAAGCGTTTTGTTGTTCGTTTTGCTCCCCCTTTTGAGTTTTTCTCAGGAAATGTTGACGGGGACGGTGCAAAACCCCACCATTGTCAAAGCATCTGAACATTGGGTGCCGAAACGGGGTGAAACATCTGTGATGCTTCCTTTTGTGGATGATTTTTCCCATTACACCGGCTATCCCGACAGCCAAATGTGGCAAGATCGCCAAGGTTTTGTGAACACCGGATTTGCCATTCTTCCGCCTACCATCGGTGTGGTCACTCTCGATGCACTTGATGAATACGGGAGGGTTTATGCACACGCTGAACGCAATCCTTTTCCCGCAGACACGCTGACTTCCAATCCGATTCGTTTGGACAGCAATTTCGCCCAACACCGGCCCATGCGTGTTGCCGACTCTCTTTATCTCAGTTTTTACTACCAGCCGGCTGGGGGTAGCCGCACACCGCATTCCGGTGGTTGGGCCAGAGTAGGCGATGCTCCCGAGCACTCTGACAAACTGGTGCTTGAATTTGGTTATGCGACGGGGAATACGGTCTTCGCCGGGTTCATATATGGAGAATATGTCATCGAGGCAGGGCAGTATTATTCGGTTGGGGATTCGGTTGAAAATCCTTTCATGCCAGGCACTTACTATGTTTTTGAAAATGATGCCTATGCCGGTCAGACCATACAGATGCCGATGGATTCGGTCTTCGAGGATGAATATGTCTGGAACGAGGTGTGGTCTTCATATGGCTGTGACCTTGACGACTGGTTGGACTCCAACTCCTTAATGTATTTCAAGCAAGTGATGGTCCCCATCACGGATGAGCAATATTATCGAGACAATTTCCAGTTCCGTTTCCGGAACTATGCCAGCTTGGATCTGGATTCCTGGTCCAGCGGCAGTATCGTAGGGTGGTCCAGCAACTGTGACCAATGGAACATTGACTATGTCCGGGTTGACCTTAACAGGAATGGCAACGATCTTTATCCCAATGATGTGGCTTTTGTCAGTCCCACCCTTTCTTCATTGAGAGAGTACCAGGCTATGCCATGGAAGCAGTATAGGCCCAGTGACATGATCACCAATTTCCATAACGATTTGAGCAACCTCTCAAATTCGTCGAAAAACACGAGCTATACGTTCAATATTGTGAAAAACCACGGACAGACCATATACGTCTCTCCGTTGAACAATGAAAACGCGCAGCCGTACTATCCCAATGGGCTTCACGCAGACCCGCACCATGCCGAGCCACAGTTGGAGATGTCTTATGAATATGACGGTGCCGACAGTGCCACATTCACGATCACGCACATTTTCAGCATGGTTGGTGGGAACGATGAACGGCGAGTGAACGACACATCCAAATTCGAGCAAAAGTTCTATAACTACTATGCGTATGATGACGGCACGGCGGAGGCCGGTTACTGTCTGTTATCGACCATGTTGAACCCCGAGGCATCGTGTGCCGTGAAATTCACTCTTGCGGAGCCTGACACTTTGCAAGCCGTTCGGATGTGGTTCAACCATACCCTCAACGACGAAAATGTGGCCGAATTTACTTTGATGGTGTGGGATAACGACGGAATATGCGCCGATGGCAGCGAAGGTCCGGGCACGGTCCTCTACGAATTGCCCGCCCGTCTGCCAGGTTTCGCGGACGACTACCTTGACTTTGTCCCCTATTATCTCGACGAGCCGTTACCGTTGTCCGGCACCTTTTACGTTGGATTCTACCAATCCCATGATGTACAGCTGAACATAGGATTCGACCAGAACAATGATGCCAGTGGCAAGTTCTTCTATCGCACGACAGCGCAATGGTTCCCCTCTTTCTACCAAGGAGCGCCGATGATTCGGCCGGTGGTGGGCAAGTCGTTTGACCACTACGGGGTGAAGCCGTATGACAATCTCGCAAACATCAAAATCTACCCAAATCCGACGAAGGATAGAATTCATATTCAAAAACCTGATGATGATGAGGTTATGAATTATCGGATTCTTAATATTTACGGGCAATGTCTCGAATCAGGCGCACTCTTGTCAAACGAGCTTTCACTGGAAAGGTATGCTGACGGTGTCTATTTCATTCAGTTCTCCCGTGGCGACCGTCCGGTTTTCACTGAAAAAATTATTAAACAATAGATATGAAATTCAATTTAACCAGACCTTTGGTCTTTTTTGATTTGGAAACGACCGGCTTGAATGTCGGAAAAGACAAGATTGTGGAGATTTCCTTTCTGAAAGTCATGCCTGACGGGGAGGAGATTAGCCGAACGGAACTGATTAATCCGGGTGTCCCTATTCCTGAGGAGTGTTCCGCCATTCATGGCATTACGGATGAGGATGTCCGCGAAAAGCCTACCTTTGCGGAGCTGGCCGACGATCTCATGGCGTTTATCGGGGACGCGGATCTGGCGGGTTTCAACTCCAACAAGTTTGATGTGCCGTTGTTGGTGGAAGAATTCCTCCGCTGCGGCCGTCGCTTTGATCTCAGAAACCGCTATCTGGTTGATGTCCAGAATATTTTCCATAAGATGGAACCTCGTAATTTGATTGCTGCCTACAAGTTCTACTGCAATGGCGATTTGACCAATGCCCATCGGGCAAGTGCTGACACCCAGGCTACTTATGAGGTTTTAAAAGCCCAGCTTGAAAAGTATGAAGGCGTGGAATACACCGACAACCGGACCAAACGGACTTGGGTGCCTGTGCAAAATAATGTGAAGGCGTTGAGTGCGTTCACCACGGAACGTCAAACAGTGGACTTGGCCGGCCACATTGTCATGGATTCGCAGCAGCGTCCGGTATTCAACTTCGGAAAGCATAAAAACCGTCCGGTAAGTGAAGTCTTCAGGATGGAACCTGCCTATTATGATTGGATGATGAAAGCCGATTTCCCGCTTTATACGAAAGAAATCATCACTCAAATCTACCATGAGGTGGCTTTGGAGAAAAAGTTTGCGAGACAATAGCCGTAGTCTAATTCGCTTTGAACTCGCGGTCGTGGCGGCATCATAATGAAATTGTGATGCCGCTACTTTTTGATATGCAGCACCTTGCGGATAATCCTGTTAATGTCGTCGGAAATGTTCCAAAAATAACACACTCCTGTTGCGGCCATCATTAGAAATACGCTGCGGACAATAGCATCGGAAAGGGCGTTGGCTGTCGATGAGAAAGGCAGCTTTAGAAATAGAGGGGAAAGGATTTGTACCCATGCCAAGTTCAGCAAGACAAGTCCGGCGGTAAGGATAATCACTTTGAGTTGGCTTCTCGAGAAAATGCTGATGCCCAATTTGAGACGTAGAATCAAGAGGAGGCAAAGATAAAAGGCAAAATAGGAAATCAAGTGGGAGAGGGCGGCCCCGTCCATCCCGATTCGAGGTATCAGTAACACGTTCAGCAAGATTGCCGAAAGGGTGAGCAATATGGTGAAAATCAGTGACCAGAAATAGTGTTTTGAATAATTCAATGCGCTTGAGCTGACAAAAAGGGTGGAGTTGATAATTTTGGCGATGCCGAGAATCAGAACGACCGATTTGCCTGCATCGTATTTCTCGCCGTTGGGCAATAACGAGAACAGCACGTCGATATTGATCCAAATAAAGAAGAGAATCAGTGTGCTGGAAAGCATCAGGTGCAGGGAAACGGATTTGCAGAGTGTTTCCGCGCGAAGGTAGTCATTGTTTTTGATGGCTTCCGAGATTTCAGGCTGTACGATGGCGTTGAGGGAGCGGTTCGGAACCTCAACCACCGTGGCGATGTAGTTGGCGATGGCGTATGTGCCCGTGAAGGCCAAACCCATGCTTGCACTGACGAAGAAAGTGTTGAGTAAGGGCATCACATTCACAGTGATAGCATTCAGCAGGAGGAAAACAGTGTAGAAAAGAATGTCTTTCAACAGCGGTTTGCTGAGAATGCCAAGTTCGGGTTTGAAGGAGATTTTCCCAAGAGAGAGCAGGTATAGGAAATCGATGACGGCAGCGAGAAAGTAGGTGATGCAGACCACTGTCACGAGTCCATCCAGATTGAGAATGTGCCAGTACCCGTATAGCAAATACCCGAGGAGCAGGCCGATGCGGATGCCGACTTCGCGCACAAACTTTGGCACCACAATACGCATCAGCACGTTGGCGTTGGCCTCGAACACGCTTTGATATAACATGAACAGCGACAGAGGGAAGACGAACTTATAGTAGCTGAGGAACAGTTCTGACTTTTTTGAGAATGCCTGGATAATGGTTCCGTGGAAGAGCTTCGCAACAACCAAAAACACCAGAAAGCCGACAAGAGGCACTATCAATGTCCAGAAAAAGAAACCATGGTGTTTTTTTTCTTCGTTTTTGAAGAAGGGGAAGAAACGGATGATGGAAGCACCGGTACCTAACTGGGCAAAACTGGCGAACAGCACGGCGGCATCGATCAGAATACGGGTCAAGCCGACTTCCTCCTGGGTCAGGTAGGCCGTGACCACAAAAAACGTGGTGATGAACCCGATGACCACGCCGATATAATTTACAACGGTACCCTTAATGCTCTGTTTGATGACGATACCCATAACTCTCAGTCAAATGATGGCGCAAAGTTAAATAATATTTCAATTAGGGTGAGGCGGGAATATTATCCGGAGGGACGCTCCGTGGAAAGTCTTAGAAAAAAGTTCCCGAAGAGGGTTACTTTTTCGGGATTTTCAGTTTTTGGCCGATTCTGATGGCATCTTTGTTGGTAAGATTGTTGTATTCGGCTATATCGTTGGCTGTGGTGCCGTAGCGTCTTGCTATGGAAGACAATGTGTCACCCTGCCGGATTGTGTAGGAAGTGTAATTGACCTGATGCTGTACGGGTTTGATTTCGGGTTGGGGCTTGGCAGGTGTATGCTCGCCGCTATTGTCTTTTGTTGTCGATACCGAATCTGCGGTTTGTGCGGCAATCTGATTCGTGGAATCTTGTGTTGCCGGTTTAGCATTGGGATTGGGCACTTTCACAGTGGAGCCTTTCTTCACCATCAGCCTTTGTCCGATGCGGAGGCTTGTACTGCGAAGATGGTTCATGGATTTGATGTTGTTGACAGAGGTCCCGTATTTTGCTGCTATTTTGCCCAACGTTTCGCCTTTCTTCACCGTATGGTATTTGTTCGGGGTTCTCTGCACAATCATCATGCCGTCATCAGAGAGGGTGTTGCTGCTCGCAGCTACGGTGTTGAGGTCCCGGGTCAGGTTGAAATAGGTGTCGTAGTTGTATTTCGGGACGGAGTCGATCAAAGCAATGTAGTGCAGCACGTCGTTGTTGCGCAAGCGCACCGGCATGGGCTTGTTGAAGGCAGGTATGATGTCCTTTTTGTATTGCGGGTTAAGGGCCTTGATTTCGTCATAGTTGATGTCCAGCACATTGGCGATTTGCATGAAATGTGTTTCGTTATTGATCATTAGGGTGTCCACATCACAAGGAATAGAGATTTTGGCGGGTTGGATGCCATAAAGGTTGTGATAGGTCATCATGTACATGGCTCCGATAAAGGCCGGGAAATAGTTCTGCGTTTCACGGGGCAGGAACTTGCAAACGCTCCAGAAGTCTGTTTTACCGCCGGAACGTTGGATGGCTTTACGTACGTTTCCCGCTCCGCAGTTGTATGCAGAGATGGCCAACCCCCAATCTCCGAAAATGTTGTAGAGATCCCGGAAGTGGCGGGCGGCAGCATCCGTTGCCTTGTACGGGTCGCGGCGGTCATCCACATACGACGTGACCTCCAGTCCGTAGAGTTTGCCTGTGCCGTACATGAACTGCCAAATGCCGGTTGCCCCTGCCGGTGATACCGCCGTTGGGTTCAGTGCGGATTCGATAATTGTGATATACACCAGTTCTTCCGGAAGATTGTACTTGTCGAATATGGCCTTCATCCAAGGATAATAGTACTGGGCCAAGCCTAAAATCACGGACGAACTGCGTTGACGTTGCACGGAATAGAGTTCAATGAAACGTTTCACCTTGTCGTTGTAAGCTATTTGAATCGGGGTCTCAATTTGGGCCAAGCGTTTGAAAATCAAAGAGTCGTTGTTGTCGTATTTTGTGGTGTCGTCAGTGAGTTTGGAGAGGACAGAGTTTTGGGAGGCAAGGTCACGTTTCACATACCAGACATTTAGCAGAGAGTCCATCAGGCGGATTTCCTTGCGGGTGAATATTTCCAAGCTTTCGTTGGCGATTCGGGAGGCGGCGGTGTCCTGAGAGTTGGTTTCCTCTTGGGCTGCGAGCCGGAACAGGCCGCTTAGCATCAACAGAACGAGACATATGATTTTATAATTCATAATTTCAATTTTATAACAAAACAACTACCACGACTCTATGAAGCCATGGATGTAAAATGCAATCTAAATCCCTAAATTCAAACCCAAAGTGGGCCTGGACTTTTGAGGGGCCAAAAATACGTTTTTTTTTAACGCAAACGTTCTTATTTTATTGTATAGTTATTCCACTTTAATTCCTTACCCTCTTTGAACAAGGTAGTTATGGATAGATTTCCTTCATCATCATATTGTTGCCAAGCCCCTTCTTGCAATCCATTCTCGTATTTTCCAGTCAGACGGATGTTGCCATTTTCCCAATAGAGAACGTATTTTCCGTCAAGGACATCGTCGGAATATTGGATTTCGGAGGCGAGTTTTCCGTCGCCGAACCAGGATTTCCAGAGGCCATCGCGCAAACCGCCGCTATACCGGCCTGATTCGATGGTTGCCCCATTTCTGTACATCCACGCACCCTCCTCATACCCCGCTTGGTACTCTCCTTTTGTCAACGGTTGTCCCTCCTCGTCGTATTCCACATAGCGTCCTTCCAGCTCTCCGTCTTCGTAGTTGGCGGCGACCATGGTGTCTCCCGAGGGGTAGAACCAATACCATTCCCCTGTTTTCTGTCCTTTTGCATTATAACTACCTGTGATTTCTATTGTTTTGTCTTGGAAGTAGAAATTCCACTCCCCGATAGGCTTTGAGTTCTTGTATTTGCCCTTGGAACGGAGTTCGCCCGTGGGGTAGTACTCTTTCCAAAGCCCTTGTCGCAGGCCGTTGAGGTCGGTGATGCCCTCGTAGCGAAGCCATCCGTCCTCGTAGAGATAGCCGTTCAAGATCTTGCCGGTGGAGTCGAAGTCGCGGCGGATGCCGTCCGGGCGGCCGTTGTAGTAGGTAGCTGCGATGGCTACTTGTCCGTTTGGGTGGTATGTGCGGCGCCGTTCCAGCTCCTTGGTTTCCTTGGCATCCTTGACCAATTGGTCGTTTTCGTACTTCTCCACGTACAGGAAGTCTCCGTTTTCATCGTAGTATTTGAAGAATCCGTGCTTTTTGTCGTTAAGGTACTGCGCTTCTTGCTTCAGATTCCCGTTTTCCCAGAAATATTTCCAGCTGCCCTGCCGGAAGCCGAACTTGTCGATGCGGTTGATTGCTTCGCGGCGGCCTCGCACCCCTCGGTAGTATTTGGTCACCGCCACAACCAACCCCGTGTCGTTGAACTCCTTGGCCAGGCCGTGCGGCAGGCCGCTCATGTAGGGGACCGTCTTTTTCAATACATTATTTGTATAGTAGGTGTTCACGTGGCCGACAATCGAGTCTTGCCGCCACTGTGTCACAGTATATTCATCTTTTTGATACACAATCTGTTCACCATCCTTTTTGTCCTCTTTGTAATATACAGTCATGCGTAATGACGCATCATCGTTGTAGAAAGTCCAAAGACTGTCGAGAAGGAAGTGCTTGCGATTGCCCTCGGAGACGAGGATTCCGTTTTCATTGTAGGATTTCCACCAACCATCGGGCTTGCCATCGACAAGGCGGCCTTCGCTCGATTTCACGCCGTTGGGGTAGCGGAATATTTTGTAGTCGTCAGATTGCAAAAAAGTGGAGTCCTGAGCTTGGCAGAACGCCCATCCGAGAAGGAGTAGCAGCCCAAGAGTCCACTTTTTCATTGTAAATTGTTGGTTTGTTATTTGGTTCCGTCAAATTTGACGATGGTGATACGGGTGTTGACCGTACCCAAGATTTCTATTTCGTACTGCAATTCGGCGTGAACATTATTCCCAGAAAAATTAACTGTAATGCCAATGTTTTTAATTTGCTCTGTAGCAGCATTGTAAATGCTGTTTTGATAACCAATGCTCTGTAGCAGCACATCAAGATAGTCTAAAAGACCGCTGTTGGAGACATATTGTTCCGGGGAGACGGAGTTGAGCGGGACGACACTGTAGAGAAACAGGCCGTTCGTCAACGGGTTGGTGACAAACAGCATCTTACCCTGCTTGTTGTCAGAGTTTGCTGCTTGTTGCGTGATGTCCATGGTGTTGAACTTGAAGAAGGTGAAATTGCCAGAGTAAGTTCCGGCATACTGATTTTTGTTCTGGCAGCCAGTCAGTGCAAGGACGGCAACCAACAGAATCGGAAGAATCTTTTTCATTTTTTGTTATAATTTTTGGTGATACAAATTTCGAACGGCAAAAATACAAAATTATTCGACAATCCCGTGCAATCTCTCAGCAGTTTTCCCGATACCGCGCAAGAGATTATCTTTCACGTGCGATGCGAAAAGCTGCAGATATTTGCTAATCAATCGATTGGCAAATTTTGTGTTTTGCAATGTGTTTTTGCCCTGTTTTAGCCGATTGCCGGATGGCTGCGGCATCCTGTCATATTTTTGAAAATCTTTGATTGAGCTTCTAAAAAAAAACTATCTTTGCGATTTGTAATTTTGGAATCAACAACATTCAATATCCAATAATATAAGAACAAGAATCATGTATCCGATTTTACATCATCCTATCTTGGATATTCCCGAAAGGGATATCACGACCTTTGAATACAAGGGTCAGCAAGTGAAGGCCGCGAAAGGTTACACTATCGCGGCCGCCCTGCACCAGGCAGGTTTCCCCATTCACAGCCACAGCTTGAAGGGCCGCGAGCGCAGCATGGACTGCGGCATCGGCAAGTGTGGTGCGTGCGAGATGTTGGTTGACGGTGAGGTGAAACGCATCTGCGTCACCCTCGCCGACGGTGTGCGGAAAGTGGAGGAAATTCCCCATAACTACCTCCCCGAAACCGACAACAAGTCTCATGCCGCCCCGAAAGTCTATAAAACCGAAGTGGCCATCATCGGCGCGGGTCCTGCCGGTTTGGCCTGCCGCGAGCAGCTCAACAAGTTCGGTATCCCCAACATCGTCATCGACAACAACGACCGCATCGGCGGACAGTTCACCATGCAGACCCACCAGTTCTTCTTCTTCGAGAAGGAGCAGAAATACGGCGGCATGCGTGGCTTCGACATCGCCAAGACTCTCGCCGGCGACGACCATGCAGGCATCCTGCTCAACAGCACCGTGTGGGATATTCTCGAAGGCAAACGCGTGGCTGCCAAGAACATGGAAGACGGCAACCTCTTCTTCGTCGATGCCAACTTCCTTGTCGTGGCCACCGGCGCGTTCCCGTTCATGCCCACCTTCGAGAACGACGACCTGCCGGGCGTCTATACCGCCGCCGTCGTGCAGAAGATGATGAACCTGCAGCACACCCTCCTTGGCAAGCGCATCCTCACCATCGGTGCCGGAAACATCGGCTATCTCACCTCCTACCAAGCAGTTCAGGCAGGCGCGAAAGTAGTGGCCATCGTCGAAGCCATGGACCATGAGGGCGGATTCCCGGTGCAGGCCAACCGCGTGCGCCGTCTCAGCATCCCCATCATCACCTCCCACACACTGCTGAAAGCCATCCCCAATGAGGACCACACCGGCGTGATCGGCGCGGTCATCGCCGAATGCAAGAACTTCCAACCCGTGCCCGGCACGGAGCAAGTCATCCAAGACATTGACCTTATTAATATATGTACCGGCTTGAAGCCCGACAACCTCATCCTCGAAAAGGGCAAGGTTACTTTCGGGCTCAACACCTACGGCATCGGCGATGCCACCCGCGTGGGCGAGGGCACTTGCGCCGTGCTGCGAGGCAAACAGGCCGCCCTGGAGATTGCCCAGGCCCTCAACGTGCGCTTCAACTACGACGACTACCTCGCCGTGACCAAGGACTACGCGGATTCACAGCAACATCCCGTGCGCGTGCTCGACAAGCCCAACCGTCCCTGCGGCGACCGCCTGCAGAAACCGTTCGTCATGGCCGACTGCCTCTACGGTTTCGCCTGCAACCCCTGCACCTTCGCCTGCCCGCAAGGCGCCATCACCAAAATCGCCACCAACCACGTGCCGCAGATCGACTATGACAAGTGCATCGGCTGCATGAAGTGCGTCAACCACTGTCCTGGTTTGGCCCTCTTCGGCTACAACATCCCGAAAAACTGGCTCTTCCTGCCGTTCGAGTACGACGCGGAAGAGAACGCCGAGGTCTATCTCGTGGACGACAACGGCCAGAAGGTCGGCGAAGGCATTATCGAAAAAATCACCAAAGGTGCGAACAAGACGCACGTGGCTCGCGTGAAAGCCGTGGATGTCAGCGGCGAAACGTTGATGTCGGTCACCGGTTTCATCCTGAAAGAGAACTACCCCGAGCCGCTGAACTGGCAGAAGCCCGGCACGAAAGAGGAAGACCCCGCCTTCGTCTGCCATTGCGACGACGTGAACATCGAGACCATCCTCGCAGCCGTAAAGGGCAAAAAGATCATCTCCGTGGACGAGTTGAAACACATCACCCGCATCGGTATGGGCCCGTGCCGCGGCAAACGCTGCATCCCACGTGTGAAGCTCCTGTTAGCCGGCCACGGCGTGGAGGTCGTGGGCGACGCCACCCCGCGCGGGCCGCTCTCCTCGCAACTCAACATCGGCGAGCTCTGCCCGAGCGACCAGCCCGAAATCTTCGTGACGAACGTCAACGGCCACCCGACCAAGAAGGTCGAGTGCGACGTTTTCGTGGCGGGCGGCGGCATCACGGGCAGCGGCCTGTTCCGCTACTTCGCCGAAGCCGGCAAGAAAGTGGTGCTCTGCAACGCTGAGCGCGGTTCATCCTGGCGCTGCATCGGCGGCGGTCGTCCCAGCTTCTCCGTGCCGGAAATCGCCGACATCGCCGAGCACAACCGCGCCATCTTCGAAGAAATCCAGAAGGTCACTAACATCAACTACAAACCCACACGCTATGTCGGGTTCGCCCATGATGAGGCCAACTACAAGGCATTGGAGAAATCCCTCGAGTGGAGCGACGGCTATATGGTTGACAAGAAGGACTTTGTGAAAGAAGTTTCGCCCTACTTCAACCCTAACCTCAATACCTACCAGGCCGCCTGCATCACCAACGCGTGTTGGCAGGCCACGCCCGGCCCGACCATCAACTACATCCGCAACATCGCCATCGGACACGGCGGCGTGCTGTTGGAGGATACCCAACTGATTGAGGTGCGCAAGACCGCCAAGGGCTTCATGGCACTGGTGAAGACCCACGACAAACAGTACGTGGAGTACCATTGCGAGCATTTCGTGAATTCCCTTGGGCCGAGCGCCAACAAGTTCGCGGAGCAACTGGGCATGTACCTCGGCCTGTATCCCATCAAGCACCAGGCTTTCATCACGCACCGCCTGCCCATGTTGGGCAAGGACGGCGACTCTTTGGACATGCTCATCGACCGCCGGAAGTACAAAGGTTTCTCCGCCGTCTATGGACAGCAGTTCGCGGAGACCGGCCAGATCATCGGCTGCGCGTCGCCCGCGACCGAACAGCTGCAGGCCGGCAAGGAGCTGAAGTACAACACGCAGGACTTCCTGCAGGTGTGTGCCGAGATGTTCATCGACTGGATTCCGCAGCTGAAGAATGTCAGCTTCCAGGCCACGTGGGCGGGCTACTACACCGAGCCGCGCTACATCGTGGATCCGGAGCACGGCCTGTTGGTCGGCATGCGCGGCCACGGCTTCATGCTCGGCCAATACCTCGCCAAGATATACGTCGACAAGTACCTCGGCAAGGAGGCTCCCTCCTACATGTCGCGCTTAGCGATCAGCGGCGACGGCCTGAGCGAAAACGCCTTCCAGTAGAGACGCGATTCATCGCATCCATTGCATCCCTATACGAAGCAAAAAACGGCTACAGAATGGTGGCCGTTTTTTTGTAAATATTTCTCGTCTATTCGTAATAGTCGAAACGCAGATGTTTCACCGAAATGCCCTTGTTTTGCAGCTCTTTAAGCGATTGGATGCCGATTTTGAGGTGCGTGAGAGCGAAATTTTCCGTCACCAGTTTGTCGGAGGCTGCCGTCTTCACTCCGTCAGGCAGCATGGGCTGGTCAGATACCAGAAGCAGCGCACCTGTTGGGATCCGGTTGTAGAAGCCCACGGAAAAAAGCGTGGCTGTCTCCATGTCCACAGCCGTGGCCCGGATACTGAGAAGGTATTGCTTGAACTTTTCGTCATGTTCCCAAACCCGGCGGTTGGTGGTATAGACCGTTCCTGTCCAATACTCTAACCCGTGGGCGCAGATGGTGGCTGAAATGGCCTTTTCCAAATTGAAAGCGGGCAAAGCCGGCACTTCTTCTGGGAAGTAGTCGCGGGAAGTACCCTCACCCCGGATACCTGCTATCGGCAGGAGAAGCGACCCGACTCCGATGTAGGACTTCAGGCTGCCGCATTTGCCAAGGAAAAGCACTGCTTTGGGTTTCACCGCTGTCAGCAAGTCCATGATGGTGGCTGCGTTTGGACTGCCCATCATGAAGTTGATAATCGTGATGTTGTCGCTGGAAGCACACTGCATGGACTTCTCCATGCCCCGAATAGGTGCACCGGTCAACTCTGCAAAATTCTGTATATAATCTTGGAAATTCGTCAACAGGATATACTGTCCGAACTCTTCCAACGGCATACCCGTGTAGCGGGGAAGCCAGTTTTTCACGATGTCATTTTTGGATTTCAGCATGATGATTAAAATTTAAGGGTTAAGCACCAAGATGCCAATCAGGTTATGGTAGAGGACAAATCGCACGCGCCAATGTGTCGAGTGCAATTTGAAAATCAGGATCAGCGTGTCCGATATGGTCTATAAGGGTAAAATTGACCAAATTGTTGCGGTTTTTTTTGTCATTGAGCATGTAGGGTGTCAGCTTTTCAAGAAATTTGTCAGTAATCGGCATGATGTCAAACTGTTTCTTCAGGAACCTGTCAATATGTTCCCATTCTTCTTTTGGAAGACGGCCAAGCTTTGCGGAAAGAAGGCTTTCGTAGTAGAGTCCCTGCGCCACGGCAAGTCCGTGTGACATAGGTGTGCCAGCCTCCGAGCTGTAACTTTCTATAGCGTGGCCAATAGTGTGTCCATAGTTCAAAATATGCCGTAGTCCTGTATCGTTAGGGTCTTTTTGAACAATTTTTCGCTTAAAATCAATGCAAAAGCCGATATGCTCCTCTTTTAGGGAGTTCAGGTCGGGTAGAGCATCGAGATCATTAAAAAGTTTTTCAGATCCAATGAGCGCATACTTCACCAATTCCCCAAAGCCGCTCTTCAATTCCTCTTTCGGGAGCGTTTCCAACAGTTTTAGATCCACAGGGAGTTGTATGTCAGGGAAGTAAAAAGTTCCGACCGCGTTTTTCACATGATGAACGTTCACCCCGTTTTTTCCACCCACAGATGCGTCTATCATGGCCAGCAGTGTCGTGGGAAAGTTCACAAAACGGATGCCTCGCTTGTAGGTGGACGCGACAAACCCTCCGATGTCACAGATTACGCCGCCTCCGAAGTTCAAAAGGAGAACGCCCTTGTCGTACTGTCTGTCAACAAAGCGACTCCAAACGGAGACGGTCGTTTCCATGGACTTGGCCTGCTCTCCAGCTGGCAGTACGACTTTGTCAACGGAAACCCAACCTGTCAATTCAGAGAAATAGTCTGGATAGTGTTTTTCGACATTTTCATCTGTCAGGATTATCACTTGCCGGATGCTTTCCCGCCGAAAAAAGTCAACCAACAGCCGAATGATGCCTGTCCGGTTCATCATCCTTCCATTTGCACCGCCACATATTCGGTTTTGCCGTCCAAGGGCGGGTTAAGTTTGCAGAGTTGCACTGTCACATGATGCACTTGCGGAAAATCTTTCTTGATGTCGCGGACGATGTGGTCGGCAACGGTTTCAATAAGATGCCGCGGTTCGTTGATTACTCGTTGTATTGTCTTGTAAACCAACTGATAATTTACGGAATCCATCACGTCATCACTCTCCACGGCGGCTTCTGCGTCATAGGTGAGTGTCACATCTGCGGTGAAATGTGTCCCAATCCGCTGTTCTTCTTCGAAACAGCCGTGATATGCGTAAAAGGTCATCCTTTTCAAAATAATAGTTGTCATTTTCATAATATAAGTAGCATTAAAGCCCCAAATCTACTTCGGGGTCATTTTCAACATGATAATTGTAATCACTAAGAAGATGATATTCGGGAACCACGTGCCGAGTATAGGAGGCAGTCCGCCGGATACCGAGAATACCGTGGATATTTGTTGGAGGAAGATGAAAGTGAATGCCAATCCCATGCCGATGAAGACGTGCACGCCGACGCCGCGCGTGGACTTCCGGCAGGAGACGCTCACGCCCAACAGGGTCATAATCAGGATTCCGACCGGGTTGGCCAGACGCTTATGCTGCTCAATCTGATAGTTGGCCAACAAAGCCGACCCACGTAGTTTTTCCTCTTTTATGAAACGCCTCAACTCCTTGTAGGACATCGTTTCACTGACAAACGCATCCTGATACAGGTTTCGGGGATGAATGTTCAGTGTTGTGTCAAACTCCTCGCCTTGAAAGAAGAGTTCCGTCCCTTCAGGGGTGATTACGCGCTTCGTGTATTTGTGCATCCGCCACTGTTGCGTGCTTTCGTCGAAATCGATTGTTTGAGCAGAAATTTTCAGTTTCATAGAGGAACTGTCAAATTCCTCATATGTGAAATTATAGCCGACAGCCTCCATCTTGTCCCAACGTTCCACAAAAACATAGCTGTTCTTGGAATTCTTCACATGCAAATAGGTAGTGGCAATATATTTGCGGCCGAAATACTGGTATTTGAAATCGTTCAGTTTTTTGTTGGTGTTCGGCACGATAAAGTTTGCCAAAACCAAAGAAAGAATCATGATGACCAAAGCACCGGTCACATAGGGAACCAGCATCCGGTTGAAGCTTATTCCGTTGTCAAAGATGGAGATGATCTCGTTTCGTGAAGAGAGCTTGGAAGTAAACCAAATCACGCTGATGAAAGTGAAGAGAGGGATGAACAGGTTGATGAAATAGGGAATGAAATTGAAATAGTAGTCGGTGATGACTGTTTTCGCGGGAATGTTGTGGCTGATGAAGCGTTGGATGTTTTCGGACACGTCGAATACCACCACGATGACCATCAGCAGCGAGATGGCGAACACTACGGTGCCCAGCATCTTCCTGAGCAGATAGCCGTCAATGATTTTCCAGCCTGTCTTTTCCCGGAAATGCTCGGCAATCCCCTTGAACTGTTCAAACACTTTCATCACAACGGCTAACTGCTAACTGTTTTTCAGCCATTGGTCGAGCCATCTGAAAAATTCCCTTTGCCAAAGCATGGAATTCTGCGGTTTTGACACGAAATGGCACTCTTCCGGGAAATAGAGGAATCGGCTCGGGATGCCCTGCATCTGCGCAGCGTCGAAAGCTTGCATACCTTCGGTGTAGGGGATTCGGAAGTCCTTCCCGCCGTGGATTACCAGTATCGGGGTGTCCCAGTTGCCCACGAACTTGTGCGGAGAGATGTTGTAGGTGCTCGGCATCGGTTTCTGCCAATAGGCGCCCTCAATGTCGTGGTTGGCGAAGAAGAGTTCTTCGGTGGTGCCGTACCAGCTCTCCAGATTGAACATTCCGCAATGGGCGATGAATGCCTTGAAACGTTTCTGGTGATGCCCTGCAAGCCAATAGACGCTGAATCCGCCGTAGCTGGCGCCTACGCAGCCCAATCTGTTTTCATCCACATAGGTCTCCTTCGCCACGTCGTCGATGGCGGCAAGGTAGTCCTTCATGTTCTGACCGCCATAGTCGCCGCTGATCTGGTCATTCCACTCGCTGCCGAAACCGGGCACTCCCCTGCGGTTAGGTGCCACGATGATGTAGTCGTGAGCCGCCATCATCTGGAAGTTCCAACGATAGGAAAAGAACTGGCTGACCGAGGATTGCGGGCCGCCTTGGCAATAAAGCAGGGCTGGATATTTCTTTGTGGGGTCGAAATTAGGAGGCAGAATCACCCACACGAGCATCTGCTTGCCGTCGGTGGTCTTTACCCAGCGCTTCACCGACTGAGCCGGTGTGATCTTGTCCAATACATCCTGATTGATGAAGCTGAGTTGCTTGACGGAATTCCCCTTTAATTCCACGGTGTAGATCTCTGACGGGCAAGCATGTGTGGTTCGAGTGACTATCAATTGGTCTCCGTCAACTTGTACCGTGTTATAGTCATAGTCGCCCTCTGTAAGCTGCTCAATGATTCGGGATTCCACGTCTAACTTGTAAACTTGATGCGTGGCTTCCTTGCAGCTGATGAAATAGACCGTGCGGCTGTCCTCACTCCAAGCGAAATTGGTGGCATCCTGGTCGAAGTCAGTGCTGTAGTCCTCGGCTGTGTTCGATTGGAAGTCGTACATCATCAGACTGTGTTTTTCCGACTCGAATCCGTCGGTCTTCATATTCCACCATACCATTTTTTTCCCATCGGGTGAAATGACCGGGTCCATGTCATAGCCTTTGTTGAACGCTGTCAGGTTTTGCGTTGTTTGTGAGCCTAAGTCGTAGAGATAGATGTCCGTGTTGGTGCTTTCGGCAAACGCCTTTCCTGTCAATTTCTTGCAGGTGTAGACGAGCATTCTCCCGTCAGGATGCCACGAAACAGCCTCCATGCCTCCGAAAGGCGGATTCGGGCAATGGAACTTCTGGCCTTCCAACAGATCGACAGTGTTTTCCATGGATGGGTAGTCGGCCACGAAAAGATGGCTGTAGGAGCCGTCGGCCCAATAGTTCCAGTGCCGGTACATGAGGTCGTCGTAAATCATGGCGTCTGCCTCTGGCAGATCCTCGTACCGTTGGACAATCGTGGGTTCGAGTTGGACATTCTTAAAGTAACAGATATGCTTCATGTCTGGAGCATAGCTGAACCCGTTGATGTCCCCGTCAACATTGGAAATTGCCTTGGCGTTCTTGCCGTCAGGGTCGGATTCCCAAATCTGCATGCCCTGTTCAGTCGGGAAGAGATAGGCGATTTTCTTGCCGTCGGGCCGCCATATAGGCTGAAACTCGTTCTCCTCGGTAACGGTGATTCGTGTGGGATTGCCTCCCGTTGCAGGCATCGTGTACAATTCTGTGTTCCCTTTGTTGGCCCGGTAGTCGTAGTAGGTCACTGCATAAAGCAGCGTCTGACCGTCAGGCGACACCTGCACGTCGCCCAGGCGACCGAGATACCAGAGGATTTTCTCATCCATCACGCCCTTCGAGAAGTCGGGTGTCTCGCGGCTCTCTTTGTCTATAAGCGCCGTCTTTGTCTCATTTTTTGCTTGTTTACAACTACTTGCCATTATCATAATCAATGATAAACCGAAAAGAACTTTCTTCATTACAATTATATATATGTACGTGATATTTCCGACATTTGGAGGGCAAAAATACACTTTTTCCATATACAAATGCCAACTTCTTTTGACAAATAACCGCTAACTGTAAAATTGCTATCTTTGCCGCCCATAAATAATAAATTGGCATGATGATTTTCTACTTGGGAAGTTGGTACTTCCAGACGAAGTTCCTGAAGCGGCGAAAACCTCTGCAGACCGTGCTGTTCATCACCAACCAGTGCAACCTGTCGTGTTCGCATTGTAGTGTGTATGACCATGAGCATCCGACGGTGAAAAGCTACGGGCAGATCCGCGAGGAACTGCAGTACTCCTACGACTTGGGATCCCGATTCGTTGATTTCGAAGGCGGGGAACCCACTCTCTGGCGTGATGTCGACTGGCGGCTCAACGATCTCATCGACCTGGCGCACGACATCGGTTTCTTTACCACCACCGTCACCAACAATGCGCAACAGCCCTTTGACGGCCTCAAGGCCAATTCGATATGGGTCAGTATGGACGGTATTCATGAGTTCCACGATACTGTGCGAGGGCAAGGCACTTTCGACAAGTTGGTGAAAAACGTTGACAGCTGTGGGCATAAAGCCTTGAGCGCCAACATGGTCATCGATGCCAACAATTATGTCAATGTCATGGATACACTTCGTTTCGTGGAGAATCATCCATCCTTTAGGAGCATCGCTTTCAACTTTTACACCCCTGCATTCTTTAAGGAAGAAGACCCCCTGGTTTTGGACTGGGATAAACGAATTAAACTGATAGACAGGCTGATAGAGCAGAAAAAGAAGCGGAGACCCATCATGAACTCCGTTTCCGGACTGAAACGCATGAAGGATCTCTCGTTTGAAAAGGCCTGTTGGATGTGCAACTACAACCTGCCCGATGGCACGCGCCTTCCAGAATGCGTGGGCAAAAGCGCGGGAGTCTGCGGACAATGCGGATTCTGCATGGCCGGCGAAATGCGCTCTGTCATGGATTTCTGCCCCGATATCCTGCTCGCCGGCCTGAATTTAAGAGGATAATCATTATCATAGTTATAGTCAAGAATGCAAAACATCCGTTACATCACCCTCAACAGCACTTCCCCTTACCACAATCTGGCAGTGGAGGAGTTTCTTCTGCAACAGACAACGGACAATGTCTTCATGTTGTGGCAGAATCACAATACCATAGTCATAGGCCGGCATCAGAACACAGTCGCCGAAATCAACCAGGAATACGTTGACCGCCATCGTGTCAATGTGGTACGCAGGTTGACGGGTGGTGGTGCGGTCTTCCATGACACCGGAAACCTCAACTTCACCTTCATCCAAAATGTTGAGGATGGCAAAAAGGAGATCGACTTTATGAAGTTTCTGGAACCGATTGTCGAGGCGCTTCGTTCATTGGGAATCCCTGCCTCTTTTTCAGGGCGCAACGATTTGGTAATCAATGGGCTTAAAATTTCCGGGAACGCTATGGCTTTTTTCGGTAATCGTGTTTTGGAGCATGGCACCTTGTTGTTCTCCTCACAAATGTCGGATCTGGCTAACGCCCTCAATGCCGATCCTGATAAATTCAATGACAAAGCGGTAAAATCTGTCCGCAGCCGCGTGACGAACATTTCCGACCATCTTCCATACCCTATGACAGTCTTTGAGTTCAGGGACTATCTGATGGAATTTATCTTAAAGCAGAATGTATTTGCTGATATACAGAATCTTAGGGATGAAGAAGAGGAAGCGGTCAACCAGTTGGTCAAACAGAAATACCAAACATGGGAGTGGAACTACGGCAAGTCGCCAGCCTATTCGATGAACAAGAAGGTCCGCACCAAGGGTGGTACGGTACAAGTCGTGGCTGACATTCGCGAGGGCTGCATATGCGATTTGCGATTTTACGGCGATTTCTTCTCAGGAAAAGATCCTCAGGAACTTGCAAACCAGCTGATTGGCGTCCGATTGGACAAGCAATCCGTTGCAGATGCGTTGACCGGCATTTGCATCAACGACTATTTCCACGATGTAACCTACGAAGATTTAATAAACCTCATCACCCTTTGAAGCTTTTCTCAGCCCCATTCGCTACCCCCTATGATAACCATTAACCATTAACCACTAACCATTAACCACTAACCATTTAATGAACCTTATCGTATTTGACCTTGACGGCACCCTCCTCAATTCGTTGGAAGACCTTGCGGATTCGGCCAACCATGTGCTGTCTCAACATGGTTTTCCGACGCACCCCGTTGACGCTTACCGCTACTTTGTAGGCGACGGCGTGCGCAAGCTAATTGAGCGCATACTGCCCGAGCCGGAGCGGCGCGAGTCTCGAATAGAAGCCTGCAAACGGGAATTTGTGGACTATTATGACATCCACAAGGAGGACAAGACCGCTGCATATCCTGGAATTTCAGAGCTGCTTCTCTCATTGAAAGGGAGAGGATTGAAGATTGCAGTGGCCACAAACAAAGTGCATCTTGCAGTGGAACCGCTGATGCGTAAGTATTTTCCGGAAGTCCGGTTTGACGTGGTTCTCGGACAACGCGATGGCATTCCTGTGAAACCAGATCCCCGAATTTTGTACGATATTCTTGAAGAGACGGGTTGCGAACCGTCAGAGACCATGCATGTGGGCGACACGGCCACCGACATGCAGCTGGCGTACAACGCGGGAGTCTCTTCCGTTGGTGTGCTGTGGGGTTATCGGCCGTTGGAGGAATTGCAAGCGGCTGGGGCGGAACACATCATCCGTCGTCCTGACGAACTATTGGAACTTATCTGACCAGGCTCACGGCAGCTGTCGCCGCAATGCCCTCCCCGGCACCGGTGAAACCCATCTTTTCATTGGTTTTGGCCTTCACTGCGACACGGTCGGCGTCCACCTTCAACAGTTGTGAGAGGCGGTCTATGATGGCGTCAACATGCGGTTTCATTTTGGGTTTCTCCAAGATAAGGGTGCAGTCCAGATTGTTGACATGCCATCCTTTTTCAGCCGCTAAAGCCACTACTTTCTCCAGCAGCACCGTACTGTCAACGTTTTTCCACATGTCATCCGTGTCCGGGAAATAGGTGCCGATGTCTTTAAGTCCGGCCGCGCCAAGCAGTGCGTCGCAAACGGCGTGGATTAACACGTCTCCGTCGGAATGGGCGGCCAATCCCAGCTCGTATGGAATGACAACACCCCCGATGACCAAGGGTCTGCCGGGGGTGAATCTATGCGAATCGTAGCCGAAGCCTACACGAAAATCTGTCATAATCTGTTAGTTAAATCGCCCTTGTTGCTTAAGCTCATTCTTGTTTGTGGAGACGAAATCAAAGTTGAGCGTAAAACGCAGCGTGTTAGCCAGCGGATGGTACTGTTTGGTGGCAATCAGATAGGAAACATCAATTCCGAACACAGAGTATTTAATGCCGGCACCGATGGAGAGGAACTGGCGGTTGCCTTTGTATTGGCTCTCATGGAAATACCCCAAACGTACGAAGAAAAGGTCGCGGTAGCTGTATTCAGCCCCCAGAGCCCACATGATTTCACGCATTTCCTCCTTGAATCCGCCAGGGGCGTCGTAGAAAGACTGGATCATGCCCTGTGGGACGGAGACATCGGGATTTCGGCCGGCGGCAATCACAGGTTCACCAGCTTCGTTATAGACGATGCGACCCGTTATGCTGTCGCGAAGATATATTGGGTTTGTGGGGACAAGCAGTTTGTTCAATTCGCCATTGACTGTCAGCTTGTTGAAACCGTCAAAGTTCATTTCATAGCCGATACCGAGTTTTAAGTTGGTCGGCAGGAAGTCGCGGCGCAATGTTCCTGAGGAGTAGGACATTTTGTTGCCCATGTTCGAGATGCTGAGGCCGGCTCGCAAGGTGGTGTTCTCAAAACCTTTCACGTCAAAATCTTGTTCGTAGAAGAGGGAGAGGTCGGCGGCGCCTGCCAGGCCGGCTTTGGTCTCCTCGCCACCCACGAACTGCCCGGCGGTAAGGTTGGAATAGATGAAGCGCGGTGTGATGGCGATGGAGAGTTGGTCAATCAGCTTGCGGGAGTAGGTGAAGTCAATGGCGAACTCATTAGGGTTTTGTGTGCTGATTTTAACACCGTTCTCATCCATGAACTCGATATCACCCAATGAAAAATAACGCAAGGAGAACGCGACGGCATCCATATCCGTAATACGCCAATAACCAGTTAAATAGGCCAAGTTAATGTCGTTGACCAGTTTGCGAAGCCATGGACTGTAAGAAACGCTGAATCCAAATTCATTTTTGCTGAAGGCATACTTTGCAGGGTTGTAACTTTGTGAGTTCCCGTCCGTTGAAGTGGCACAACCAATGTCACCCATTCCGCCGGCGCGGGAATCGGGAGCAATAGACAAGAACGGCACCGCTGTGGTGATTGCATTCAGATAATCCTGCCCTATAAAATTCGACCCTTGAGTGGGATCGTATTGTGCGCTCACACGCGCACCGGAAATGAAGAAGACTAACGTTAAAATTGCGACTACTTTTTTCGTTATTTGCTTACTCATAGGTGGTTTAGAGTTTTTAATTTATTGTTTGTACTATTTGTGTATTTCAAAAAAAAACTTTCGGCTAAACGTACACTTGTCCGATTTATTTTATCGATTCAAAAAAAAAATCACTTTTTCTTGCGGATGAAAATCAAATTGCTGAATATTAATAATATAGAATCCGTATTTCATCCTTAAACGTTATAGAATGACCAATTTTTCAATCACCTCTGCCGTTTTGCTTTCCTGACTCTTCACCCGCAATCGGTACAGATAGGTGCCTCTTGCAAGCCTGTCGCCGAAATCGTCGAGACCATCCCACGGGATGGCCCGGCAACGATTACCCTCCATGTATTGAGTGTCGTAAAGGGTTCTCACTAATTTTCCGGAAATTGTGTAGATGTTCACTTGGATGTCGAACGTCCCCCCTGGCTGGTTGTGTTCGAAAAAGAAATCCGTATGTGAAGTGAACGGGTTCGGATAGTTCAGCACATGGCTGAGTTCCAGTTTGTCTTCGCTAATCACCCTGAACGAGAGCGTCTGTTCGGCACTGTTGTTGTTGACGTCCCACGCGCGCACCGTGACCGTATGCTCGCCTGGGGCCAGATTCTGCAAGGGATAGCGCACCGTCCCGCAGTTGAAGCTGTCTTTTTCGGTCTGGTAATAGTCGTTAAGCACGGCCTTGCTGCCGGTATTGTTGTCCAACACACAGGTAAGGTCGTGTCCAATCCCGTTCCCCGTGGTGTTTATGCCGAAATTGTCGGAAATCTTGGCTACCAAGACCGGGTCCGTCCCAGTAATGCCGCCATTGACGAAGTTTTCGTCATTCATATATAATTCGATTACAGGAGTCTCGTCATCTTCTACACCTGCGGTATCCATGCCCCCGATGATGAAGTCCGTGAATGCCCCCGCAGCATCCACGCGGTCTGTACGTCCATAATAGCTGATTTTCCCGTTTCCGTAGTTGTAGTCGATATCTTTGGGAACATAGAACGAGAACTGGAACCGGCCATCCTTAACCGTTGCGTTCCCCTTGAACAGCACACTTTTCTGCACTTCGAATTCAAACGGTTCCAAATTCGGGGCGGGGTCGTTCAGCAGCGTGCGGGCTATCACTTTCTTGTCGTATACCAACGGGAAGACACTTCCATTGAACGAGGAGATGGTCTGGAGGCCGGCATCCGTCACCCGGCCGCATACCGTCACTAAGGAGAGGGCGCGAACCGTGTCGGCGCTGCCGCTCACCGGCCGATGGTTGATGGAGTCGGTCACGATGTTGTAGGTCGGGACCGACAACCTTATGGAAGGGTCACCGAAGAGCACAAACATGGCCAGGGAGATATTCGCGGAACTGCCGCCGCACCTGTTTTTGCAAATACGCTCCAAATCACTGATGGAATAGTAATTGTTGTTTTCATCCTTTTGGAACATCAGTTTGAATATCATGTCTCCGTATCTGTTGTTCGGGTATGACCAAGCCTCGCGAGTGGCTGCGATGACGGCCACGGCTCCTCCGTTGGGGTTGAAGAAAATCATGTCCGACGGGGAGTCGGCAGGCCTGTCATAGTAAGCGAACGTACACGACAGAGAGAGCATCGCGGGCATGTTGTAAGTGTTGCGCCACTTGTTTATGTCCGAGTTTTCCAACACACGCTCCGCCGCCCAGCCGTCTTTTCCGCTATGGCCGATATAAGTGAAAAACAACGACCCGCGATTCATGCGATTGTTGATGTCGGTGACGGCGTCCGGATAGCGTTGCCCTCCGGCATTGGAGACCTGCTGGTATGCATCCAGATATATCTTGTCGAAATTGATGTTCGGGTTGAACTCGGCCACATTCTTCGTGAAGCTGTCCGCATTGCTGATAAACTCATTCCGTTCCTCGTCATCCGCCACAAAGGCCATCACGTTGCGCCAATCGCCGAAATTGGACACCTGCGCGGTGTTCTCGCCCAACAGGTTTCGTTTCTCCGTATAACGGATGCTCTTGTCCACCGCCACGGCTGCCTGGGAAACGGACGTGCATGGAAACCGGCCTATCCCCAAATCAAAAAGCCCGACTCCTTCCTGCCCCTCATTGTCGTCCAGCAACCCCAGCACGTCGTCATTGGAATATTGGTGGGAAAGGTCGGACATATAATAATAGTTCTTCGGCCGAGCTGTCATATTGTATTCAATATTGTATTGATAGTTGGGGACATATATGGCAGTTCCGGTATTGCGCCCGCGGAAATCGTAGCAGGGCCGCCCGAAGAGAAGCAAATATTTGGGATACTCCTTGTTTGTCCGGTCATAAATCATTTTCATGTAATCACGAATGGCGATGGGATCCTGAGAGCCACTGGAAAATTCGTTGTAAACCTGCTCTGTTGTCACCACCTTCACTGACAGGCCATCGTTTTCAGCGCGGAATTGGGCCAGGCGGTTGGCCTGCGACAAAAATGCGGGGTCGGACACAATCACCATGTCCACTGCGCCGGTGGCATGCAAGTTCTGATTGGCAACCGAAGACAAGGGATTCACCGTCAGATAACGGGAACCATCAAAAACGACAAATTCCCGCAATTTATCGGTCGGAGACTTGAAATGTACCCCTTGCCCGTCTGATGTCAGGGCGTGCCGCATCGTCTCAGATGGATTGGTGACATCCCAAACCGTCACTGAGGCCCCCACGCCTGAGATGTGGAACTCTGCAACGTTGCCCGGCCCAACCGTGGAAGGGTTTCGGAAGGAGGTCTGGCCATTACGCAGCATGATGGGGCATTGCATCTCAACTTCTATCCAGTCCAAGTACGCCACGGCGGAATTTGTCGGTTTGTTGTATGTCAGGGAGACATTCAAGTCGCGTGAGTCGGATGAACAGACAAGGTCGTTCACGGTAATGCAGGCAAATGTGGTGCTTTCCACCATGCCAATCACAGAATTTCCGATATTTACTTGATTCACGTGTACTTGAAAAGCTGATGTCGTTGTGGCTGTGGAGGCGGCCCGAACTGTCACACGGCCGTTCCCCACAGGCACTCCGGGGAGGCGAAAAGCATAACTACGATTCAGGGTGATGTCGTAACGGTCGCCGAACCAAGTCCTTCCCGACTCACACAAGTTCGTCACATCCTCTTCATGGAAGTCGAAAAAAGTGAAATCCTGGACACTGACATTAGCATTGGCGTTTTCATTATCAACGGTCTGAATCCGTTTTTTCTCACCTACTCCGGGAGTTGAGGTCACGAAGTAGAACGAAGCGTCATCGTAGACGTTGTAGGCGTGTGTGAAGCGTTGGCCAGCCGTGTCATAGACGACCGCGTGGGGAGAGAGGCCGTAAAAGAGGAAATAGTCACCGTTGTCGAAAGTCCCGTCGTCGCCGTCTTTCATTTGAATGGGGATTTCCTGAAGGTCATCCGGGCGGGCTGCGGAGTTAGCCTCCGGCAACATCCGTCCGCCATTTCCGAAAAGAGCTATCTGTGAGGAATTTATGGGGGATGACATGCCCATGGCGACCAAATCCTGATAGGTAACCTTATAGACACCTGTTTGCGAGAGGGAAAAACGGTACCAAGTGCCGTTAGCCAACACAGACTGCGAGGCATATTCACGGGTGCCTTTCTGGCTGCTTACGGCTTTGCCTTCGATTTCCAATGTCACGGACACCAAGCGTCTGTATTTGCCCGGGGCGGTTTCCACAATCGGGATGAAGGAGAGCTGGGCAAACACCTCGCGACGGTCAGAAACGGAAGAGACTGCATAGGACACGTCTTTCTGATGAAAATCGGAAGTTACTAATTGACAGTCTGCTGCGGCCATATCCTCAAATTCTTCCCGTATGACCCGGACCTCATAGCTTGAAAAAAAGTTTTCAACAGGAATGATTTCAAAATAGGCGGGTAAAGCCGTGTGAGCATTCCCGTAAATCGCGCCGTCGAACCACAGGAGAGTTTGTTCATGACCGTCCGAGAAGAGGTTCACCACAGGTTCTCCCCATTGGAAAGAGATAGTTTTTTGAATTTTTTTTGCTTGAATATCAGTGATTTGAAATAATATCAGAATAAAAAATAAAAAATGTACCCAAGATTTTTTTTCCATTATTCGTTAGATTAAAAGAAGAACATGCAATTTTCCTAACGGAAACGCGTTAAAATTATTACAAGAAAAAATGTAACAAAAAGGGGCTTTTGAGCGTTAAAAAAAAATGTATCTTTGCCCGCTTAAATATAGAGATATGAATAAACGATTTGCAATCATAGTTACCCTTGTCATGACATTGGCCGGATTGCGCGGAACGGCTCAGGATGCCTTGTTTTCCCAATATTATGCCAATCCGCTGTATTTGAATCCGGCGTTTGCGGGGACGAACGTCTGCCCGCGCCTTTCGTTGCATTTTCGCGACCAGTGGCCTTCGCTTCCCGGGACATTCATGACTTTCTCCGCCTCATACGACGAGCACTTCGACAAACTGTCGGGCGGTGTGGGCGTATTGCTATTTGGTGACCGCGCCGGAGAAGGTGGCATTATCAACACCTACACTGCCAGCGCAATGTACTCTTTTAAGCTGAAGGTCTCCAAGAAATTCAACCTTCGCTTTGCACTGCAAGCTACCTACGAGAACCGCGGCCTCAATTGGGACAAACTGGTCTTCGGCGACATGATAGATCCCAAATACGGGGTGGTCTATCAAACGGCGGAACTCCAGCCTAATCAGCTCACCATCCATTCGTTCGACATGGCAGCCGGCATCCTGGGATACACGCCGCACGTCTATTTCGGCGTGGCTGCCCACCATATCGTACCCATCATCGGTGCCAAAGGCTTCATCTCCGACGGCCTTGGAGCCTACGACTACCGTCCTGTCAAATGGACAGCACACGTCGGTGCCTACTTTGACCTCAAGCGCAAAAGCAAGAAGGAAACCTCTTTCGGCGATATTTCCATCAGCCCGAACTTCATCTACCAGCATCAACAAAACTTCAACTATTTCAGCGAGGGCTTCTACCTCAACTTCTACCCTTTCACTGTCGGCATGTGGCTGCGTCACGGCCTGACCTATAAAGGCGAACAGTTCATGGGTATGGACACCAACGGCGTGGCCATCACCCAACCGGTCTCCTACCACAATATGGACGCTTTCATCATCATGTTCGGCGTGGAATACGAATGGTTCAAGGTTGCCTATTCCTACGATGCAACCATCAGCAAACTGGCCAACTACTCCGGTGGCGCCCACGAGGTCTCCCTGCAGTTCCTGCTCCCTTGCCCCAACAAGCGCAAAGCTCTGAAAGACCTGAAATGCCCCTCATTCTAACCGCATAGTTTAATATTGACAGATTGGAAAAACAATAATAAAATGAATACAGGAAAGAAATTATTCGGATTATTCACCATTGCAGCGCTGCTGTTAAGCATGTCGGCTTGCAAGAAACAGAAGTCCGCCACTACCGGCTGGAACTACAATGACGCCAAAAACGGCGGCTTCGAAGTGGCCCCCTTTGAGGAGCAGGCCACCGGCCCCGGACTCGTGTTCATCGAAGGCGGTTCATATGTGATGGGCCAGATGGAGGAAGACGTGATGAAAGACTGGAACAACACCCCTCGCCGCGTCTCCGTCGCCTCGTTCTATATGGACGAATGCGAAATTGCAAATGTCGATTACCTCGAATACCTCTATTGGCTGGAACGCGTCTTTATCCCTCAAGACTTGAAAGTGGTCTATGACAATGCTGTTCCGGACGAGGCCGTCTGGCGCAACCGCTTGGGATACAACGAACCCGTTGTAGAGAACTACTTCCGTCACCCCGCCTATCGCTTTTACCCCGTCGTGGGTGTGAGCTGGCTCCAGGCCACCAACTATGCCGCATGGCGTACCGACCGTGTCAACGAACAAATCCTGGTGGACCGCGGCTATATCGAGTTCGCGGAAACCCCCTCCGCCGAAGGCTACTTCAACACCGACGCCTACCTCACCTATGAGTCGTATGAGGCGGAAGGCCAAAAACGCCTCAGATACATCTCCAGCGGAGAATACCGCAATGTGAAGATGGAAGACGGTATCCTGCTGCCGAAATACCGACTGCCTACCGAAGCTGAATGGGAGTACGCTGCCTACGCCACCATCGGCAACACCCTCAACGAACGCGTCCTCGAACGTAAAGTATACCCCTGGAACGGACAACAACTCCGTACCGAAGACAAAAAATACTATGGTGACTTCATCAACAACATCCGTCGTGGCCGTGGCGACTACATGGGTGTCGCAAGCGCTCTCAACGATGGCGGATTCTATACGAAAGAAGTCAGAGCCGACTGGCCTAACGACTACGGCCTCTACCAAATGGGCGGTAACGTCTCCGAATGGGTCATGGATGTGTATAGACAAACATCCCACGACGATGTGACTGAATACAACCCGTTCCGCGGTAACTACTTCGAGACAAAGAAACTCCTGGAAGACGGTACCGTAGCTGAACGTGACAGCGTGGGTAAAATCCCCATGGTACCCGTGTCAGACTTCAAGAACGACAGAAGACGCAACTACCGCGCCGCCGACAATAAGAACTATCTGGATGGCGACTGGGAGTCCCTCAAAAACACAGAAGACTGGAAGAATGCCACCAGCAACACGGAGGCCACAGACCTGATGTACACCAAAAACACGGCCGACTATGACTTCTCGCTCGTCAGTGACCATGCGCGCGTCTACAAAGGCGGCTCCTGGAAAGACATCCCCTACTGGTCCTCCCCAGGCGCACGCCGCTACCTTGATGAAGACGAGTCCACTGACTATATAGGATTCCGCTGCGCAATGTCTCGTGTCGGTTCCCAAACCAAAGGTAAATAATTTTTCCATTGCTTAACCATACCAAGACCTCTTTCAACTGAAAGAGGTCTTTTTTATCCAAAAATTTATATGATTGATTTTCAACCAGTTGAAGTTAAAGACAGACCCGTCATTCAACCTTATTTGGTGAAAAATTCCGAAACTTGCTACCGCACGTTCGTGGACATGTACTGCTGGCAGGACTATTACCATTTCAGCTGGACCATTATCGAAGATTGGCTGGTATTACGCATGCGTGTAAATGGTGAACGCAGGGCCGCCTATATGGTCATGTCCAAAGAGGACCACCCCCGATACTCTTCCGTCATCCCTATCATTGAAGAGGACGCTGCAGCGCAAGGGCTTCCCCTCTGTCTGATGTCTCTCAATGAAAAGGAAAGCCAGGATCTGGCCAACGAGTATCCCGGAACCTTTATCTTTGACAATAACCGCGATTTCGCTGACTACATCTACAGTGCTGAAGACCTCCGCACATTGAAGGGCCGAAAATATGCCCAAAAAAGGAACCATGTCAATAAGTTCAAATCCTTATACTCGTACAGGTTTGAACCCCTGACAAGGCAGATTATCCCCGAATGCCTCGAATTGGCTGAAAAATGGGAAATCCATCATGACAATTCCGACACGGCGCGTTCGGAACTGGCAGTCATCCAGAAGTCCTTCCGCTATTTTGAGGAGTTCGAGTTGATAGGCGGTGCACTCTATGTAGATGACCGGCTCATTGCTTTCACTTATGGCTCAGAGTTAAATGACCACACTTTCTGCACCCATGTCGAAAAAGCTGACATCCACTACGAAGGAGCCTATCAGATGATCAACTATCTGTTTGCTCAGCACATTCCCGAAAAATATACGCTCATTAATCGGGAAGAGGACATGGGGCTGCCCGGTCTCCGCAAATCGAAAATGTCGTATAACCCTGTGAAACTCGCTTACAAGACTGCTGCTATCAAGTTGACACAGGAGATGAGGGACATCGTCAAAGTATGGCATAGATGTTTTGGGGACAATGACAACTCTGTCCAGATCTTCCTCTCCCGCTACTATTTCAGCCACTGCTCCATGACTGAAAAAGTGGACGATCAGGTCGTGTCGATGGTGTTCATGATTCCATGTGAAACGGAATTGGGATTAGGTGCCTATCTCTATGGCATCGCAACGCTCCCGGAGTACCGCCATAGGGGGATATCCACCCGGCTGATTAGGACAATGCTGGAAAGATGTCGCGAAAACGGGGCGCAGTTCTCGTTCCTGATCCCGGAGGAGTTGGATCTCATCCCCTATTACACCCGCATAGGATACCAAATTTCGAACACGCAGGCTATTTTTCACTGTGACATGGATCTCGGCACCGGAGATAAAACAAAAGACAGGATTCTGGTCCTGCCCTTAGGAGATCAGTTCAGGATGGAGGATTTGGAAGAGACTTTGGATTGCTTTCCGATGTTGTAAAACTACTCCACTTCGTTGAGGTTCACCCCTTTGAACCGCATAATCTCCTCTCCATCCGAAGAGAGTATCAGTTCTTCGTCTTTAATCTGGTAACTGTTTATGTCTCGTTTCAAAGCCGTAATGAACTGTCGTTCCACTTTCATCTGTCCGCAGAGCCGTTTAGTGGAACCTTGGTAAGAGATGGTCATCTTATGTTTCTTGTTGACGGAGTAGTTGCCGAAAAACGTGTTGCAACCAAGATTGCCTTGGATTTGCCCGGTGCTGTCAAAGGTGATAAACGGACGGAGGGCAAAATCATTACTGATTTCTTCTCCTTCCAAGCTGAACAGACTCCACTGGGTCCCAACCAGCGGAAATTTTTCGCTTTTGACGCTCTTTTTCGTCGTGTTGCAGCTGGCACACAAAAGAACCAGGATGGTCGCGACCAATGGGAAAAGATTTTTTTTCATTAGAATGGTTATATTGAACGGAAATGTAGATTAATATCTTCGATATAATTCAGGATTTCGTCCTTGCCGAGGGTAGAAACGGCGGATGATTTCATCATCACGGGCAACTCCTCCCAAGTCTCAGACAAAACATTCTTCATGCGCTGTATGTTGCTCATGGCTTTTCCGTTGGAAATCTTATCCGATTTGGTGAAGATGATGGCGAAAGGAATGCCGCTCTCACCAAGGTTGTTGATGAAATCGATGTCGATTTGTTGTGGTTCGAGGCGTGAGTCGACCAGTACAAACACCAGTTGAAGGTTTTCTCGGAACAGGAGATAATCAGAAATCATCTTCTGCCATTTGGCGCGGTTTGTTTTAGAGGTTTTGGCAAAACCATAGCCGGGCAAATCCACAAGATACCAATCCTTGTTGACAAGGAAATGGTTGATTGTCTGTGTCTTTCCTGGTTTTGAGGAGGTCTTTGCAAGATTTTTGTTGTTGACAAGCATGTTGATGAGCGAAGACTTTCCCACATTGGAACGCCCTATAAAGGCATATTCGGGGTGGATGGGGGCGGGGCATTTCCGCCAATCAGCTTCGCTTTGCAGATATTCAGCAGTCTTGATAATCATACCGGGTTTTATTTACGGGCAAGCCATTCGTTCGGATTGACATAGCGGTCGTTTTTCCAGATTTCAAAGTGCAGTTCGTAGGTGTTCGACATGGAGTTCGGGGCGACCGAGCCGATGGTCTGCTTAGTAGTTACTTTGTCGCCCTTTTTCACCTTGATGGCAGAAAGGTTCTGGTAGACCGTCAGGTATTCGCCGTGTCGGATCATCACGACGGAGGTTCCCATGATGGTCATCACGCTGGTCACCTCGCCGTCGAAGACGGCTCTGACGGGGGTGCCTGCCTCCACCATGATGTCGATGCCATGGTTGTCAATTTGTACGGATGGGACATCGGGATGGGCATAGCTGCCGAAGTCGTTCACTTTCGCGCCTTTTGCAACGGGCCAGGGCAGATGTCCTTTGTTGTTGACGAAGGAGGTGTTGAGGATCTTCTCCTCAGGGGTCAACGTTATGGAGGTGGTGACTTTCGGGGAAGTTGTAGCGCTGGAGTTGGAGGAAGCGGACGCGCCGGGAGAACTTTTGCCGGAGGAGGACTTGGACTTCTTGTTGCGTTCGGCGTTTGCCTTGGCAATTTCCGCTTGGACCGCCCGCTTGATGGCTGCATCGATCTCCTTACGTTGTTGCTGTTTCTTTTTCAAATCCGCGCTCAGACGTTGCGACTCCTTCTTCAGTTTCTCCGCATTTTTTGTCTTTTGGCGACGGTCGCTTTCCAGGCTCTTGATTTCCTGTTCTTTGGAGGACAGCGTCAGCAATTTGTCGTTCTTCAGTTCAACAATGGACTCGTTCTTTTTGGTCAATTCCTCTGTGGTCTTTTGTATTTGGCGGGATTGTTCCCGAACGCTTTTGGAGAACAAGGTATAGTATCGTAGCCTTCTGAACATTTGCGAAAAGTTGTCTGCGGCGAGAATGAATGTGACTTTGTCCATCAGTCGCCGGTTTCGGTAGGCGTTATAGACCACTTGCGCGTAATCCGCTTTCATATAGGAAAGACGTTTTTCCAACTGTTTGATTTCATGTTGGTTTTGTTCTTGCTCGTCCTCCATTTGAATGATTTGCGAATTGAGATTGGTGATCATCTTTTCCCTGTTCCGGATTTGTTGCCGCAGGAGGGCCGCTTGTTGGACCGCCGCCTTCTGATTGGATTCATTCTTTTTCAACAGCTTCTGAGTGTTGGCAATCTCGTTCTCAATCTTCTGTTTGTCTTTTTTGAGTTGAGTGCTGCTTTTCCCACTTTGCGCCATGATTTCCGAGGGGAATAGAAGTGCGCAGAACAGGCACATCATCCACATCATCCACAAACGATTCCTATATGAGACCAAAAACTTCATCACGAGAAATATAACCTGCAAAAATAAGAGTTATTGAAGTTTTTTTTGTAATCAGAAAGCATATTTTATGAACATCGAAACGTTAATCACGTTGTTCAGAATAATTTCCTAATTTTGTCGGCTCTAAAAATCAGGAGGTTGTTTATGTCTTTAGACTTATTCATTGAAATTGTAGGTGCTATTATCGGATTGGTTTACTTGTACTTAGAATACAAGGCAAACGTATGGTTATGGCCTGTTGGCATATTGATGTCCGCTTTCTATGTGGTGATTTATATAACCGGCTCCTTTTATGCCGATGCTGCGTTGCAAGTCTATTATATCGGGGCCAATGCATACGGATTGCTCAAGTGGACCGCTTTCAGGCGGGGTGCGGGCGGCGGTGCGGTAAGCCATTCCGACACAGAGATTAGTGCCATGCCCAAAAGGCTCATCCTGCCAGTGGCCGCCGTAAGCCTTGCCATTTGGTTTTTAATATATTACGTGCTGAAGACGTTTACGGACAGTCCTGTTCCGGCAGGTGATGCCTTCACCACCGCCCTGAGTATTGTCGCCATGTGGATGTTGTCGCGCAAATATATGGAACAATGGCTGTTATGGGTGGTTGTGAACATAGTTTCCGTCATCCTCTACTTTTGGAAAGGACTCTATCCTACGGCTATATTATATATTGTATATGTTGTCATAGCCACTCTCGGCTATTTCCGGTGGAGGAGAGAGGCGAGAAAACGGGAGTCGCGCGTTTTTGAAACAAAAAGGGACGAGTTTTAATCGTCCCTGTCTGAGTTTTATTTTTTCTTTTTTCCCTATCCGTTCAGCGCATTTGCGCCACTGACAATTTCAATCAACTCGTTGGTGATGGATGATTGACGGGCATTGTTGTACTTGAGCCGCAAGTCACGCAGGATTTCGGTTGCATTGTCGGTTGCCTTGGTCATGGAGATCATGCGGGCGCCGTGTTCGGACGCGATGGAGTCAGACAGTGTCTTATACAACTGTGTGCGGAGAATCTTGGGGATGAGTTCCACCAGCAGCTTTTCGGCGGAGGGTTCGATGATATAGTCATTCGCTGCTTTTTTCCCTTCGGTTGGAATGGGGGCTACGGGCAGATAATGTTCCACCGTGACTTTTTGTGTGGCAGCGTTCAGGAACTGATTGTACACAATGTCCACTTTGTCAACCTCATGATTCACAAAACGATTAATCAAGTCGTCTGCGATGGCGGAAAGTTCCGTGAAATCCGGGCTGTCGAGCAATTTCTCGTCATAAAGCATGACAGGAAATTGTTTGCTCAGCTGTTCTTTCCCTTTCTTGCCAAAGCAGATAAGCTGAAGGTTTCCGGCATCGCGCTGTTGGGGGTATTGGTCATCGATCAAGTGGGTGACGGTCTTCACGATATTGGCGTTGAATGCTCCGCAGAGGCCTTTGTTGGAGGTGATTACCACGATGATGACCTTTTCGGGGTCACGAGGTTCGAACAAGGGCAAAGACTCTGTGCCGGTGTTGGCCTCGGCCAGGTCGTTCAGGATCTCGTTCAGTTTCTGTGAGTAGGGTCGAAGCTGTTGGATGGAGGTCTGAGCGCGGCGAAGCTTCGCGGCAGACACCAGTTTCATAGAGCTGGTGATCTTCTGCGTGGACTCGATGGAGGCGATACGCGTGCGAATTTCTTTCAGATTGCCCATAGTTATTCGTATTTTTCAGCCACCGTGGCGCAGGCTTCAGTCATTTTTTGCATGATTTCGTCGTCAATGACACCTTTGGCCAACGTGTCGAGGACATCTTGTTGATGGGTGTGCATATAGGAGATGAATTCGGTTTCAAAGTTGCGGATATTATGTACCGGTACTTTCTGGAGCAGTCCTCGGGATCCGCAGAAGATGATGGCGATCTGTTCTTCCACCTTGTAAGGGCTGTATTGCGGTTGTTTGAGGATTTCCACGTTACGGACTCCCTTGTCGAGGATGAACTGCGTGGCGGCATCCACGTCGGAGCCGAACTTGGCGAAAGACTCCATTTCGCGGTACTGGGCCTGGTCAAGTTTGAGGGTGCCGGCCACTTTCTTCATGGACTTGATTTGGGCGTTTCCACCCACGCGGGAGACGGAGATGCCCACGTTGATGGCGGGGCGTACACCGGCGTTGAACAGGGAGGTTTCCAGGAATATCTGTCCATCGGTGATGGAGATGACATTCGTGGGGATATAGGCGGAGACATCGCCGGCTTGGGTTTCGATGATCGGGAGTGCTGTCAGTGAGCCGCCGCCTTTCACGATGGGTTTCATCGAAGCGGGAAGGTCGTTCATTTTGGCGGCGATTTCATCGGATTCTATGATTTTGGCGGCGCGTTCCAGCAGTCTGGAGTGGAGGTAGAAGACATCGCCCGGGTATGCTTCGCGTCCAGGCGGGCGACGGAGCAGCAGGGAGACTTCACGGTAGGCCACGGCCTGTTTTGAGAGGTCGTCGTAGATGATGAGGGCGTGGCGGCCGGTGTCGCGGAAGAACTCTCCGATTGCGGCGCCCGCGAACGGGGCATAGAACTGCATGGCCGCAGCGTCGGAGGCCGTGGCGGTCACCACAATGGTATAGGGCATAGCGCCTCTTTCCGTAAGGGTCTTCACGAGGGATGCCACGGACGAACCTTTCTGCCCCACGGCGACGTAGATGCAATATACGGGATTGCCTTGGTCGTAAAAGGATTTCTGGTTGATGATGGTGTCGATCGCGATGGCGGTCTTGCCTGTTTGGCGGTCGCCAATGATGAGCTCCCGTTGTCCGCGGCCGATCGGAATCATGGCGTCGATGGCCTTGATGCCTGTCTGGAGGGGACGTTTCACGGGTTGGCGGAAGATGACGCCGGGAGCTTTGCGCTCAATGGGCATCTCAAAGAGTTCACCTTCGATGTCGCCTTTGCCGTCGATGGGTTCACCCAGTGTGTTGATGACACGTCCCAGCAATCCCTCGCCCACCTTGATGGAGGCGATGCGGCCGGTACGCTTGCAAATGTCGCCTTCGTTGAGAGATTTGGAATCGCCGAGCAAAACGACACCCACATTGTCTTCTTCGAGGTTGAGGGCGATGCCAGTGATTTCCTCTCCGTTTTTGGTCGAGAAAGTCAGCAGTTCGCCGGACTGGGCGTTTTGAAGCCCATAGACGCGGGCGATGCCGTCGCCGACCAACAGCACGGTGCCAACTTCCTCCATTTCGGTTTTCTGGTTGAAGTTCTCTAATTGTTGGCGCAGTATGGTTCTTACTTCTGAGGGTTTAATTTCTGCCATGTATATGCGGATTTTAGAATTGTACTTGAAAACTGTTCTGTGAAAATTCTTGTTTTAATTTGTTGATTTTTGCCAACACACTGTAATCAAAATAATAATCGTCGACTTTGATGATGAAGCCGCCGATAAGCTCAGGGTCAACGACCTGTCGAAGCTGGATAGTGGCATGGAATTGCTCGGCCAGCGTGGTCACGATTTTGTCACGGAGTGTGTCACTCAAGGGTTGGGCGGTCGTGATTGTGGCTGTCTTGATGTTGTTTGCCGAGTTATACATCTTGAAAAACTCTTCGCAAATGGTGTCCAAGGCAGGTTCGCGGCGCTTTCTCAACAGCAAATCCAGGAACTGGTATGTGATGTCGTGCATGGTGCCGTTGAAGACACTCGTGAATATGTGGTGTTTCTGATGAGATTCGACCACTGGGTTGCGCAGCAGCACTTGCAACTCGCGACTTTGCCTCAGCGTGTCGGCAAACAACTTGAGGTCCCCGTAAACCTCCTCGATTTGATTCTTCTCGCCGGCAAAGTCGAACAATGCCTTGGCGTATCGGCTGGATAATTTTGGGTTTTTCATCTATATGCTTTAAAACGGCGGCAAATATACTATTTTTTGTGATTTGGGAATACTTCTCAGGTCTCACATCATAAGACTCACATCTTGCGGCTTCCGGGTTTGACAAACGGGAGGCCCTGCTTGCAGAGGGGGCAGTCTTCCACGGCCCAGCTCTGGATGTTGAGTTTGGTGGCGCTATAGATGGGGTAGGGGAAAGATCCGTCGCTGCGGTCGGCAATGCAGGCGACACCGATCACTTCGGCACCGAAAGCCTTGAGAACCTCGATGGTCTCTAAGGAGGACTTGCCTGTGGTTACGACATCCTCGGAGATGAGGAGGCGCATTCCGGGCTTTACCTCGAAGCCGCGCCGCAGGCACATCACGTTGTCAACGCGTTCCGTGAAAATCGCGGGGACACCGAGCTGGCGGCCCAGTTCGTATGCCACTATGATGCCGCCCATGGCCGGGCCCACCACCATGTCGATGCCCAATCCTTTCACCTGTCCGGTGATTTTCGCAATCACGCGTTCGGCGCGATCGGGATATTGCAGCAATTTTGCGCATTGGCAGTAACGGTCGCTGTGACGACCCGAGGAAAGCAGGAAGTGACCCTCCAACAAGGCCTCCGATTGTTTTAACTCTTCAATTACCATGTTTGTATTGTTCTCGCTCATAACATCTTATATTTTATTATAATTCTCTTTGGAATGCGCAAAGATACATTTTTTTTAAGATGGTGCGAAAGGAAAACTGTATCACACACATTTCAACGCTTTTTTCCAATCTGTATGAGAAACACCAATTCCATCAGCATTTGTGTTATGATTTTTTTGTATTTTTGCCCTTTCTCTTTTATTGTTAAAAGTATTTATAACTAATTAATAATCAATATGATAATTAAAGACGATTTTACGTGCAGACACAACGGTCCCGCCGTGAGCGAACAACAGAAGATGTTAGATGTCATCGGTGTCAAGACGATGGACGAACTGATTGAGAAGACGGTTCCCGCCGCCATCCGCCTGCCGAAGCCGCTGGATCTTCCCGACGGCATGACCGAAGGCGAATACCTCAACCACATCCACAGCCTGATGGCGAAGAACAAGGTATATCGCTCATACATCGGCATGGGCACTTACAACACCTATACACCTGCGGTGATTCTGCGCAACATTTTCGAGAATCCGGGTTGGTACACCTCCTACACCCCGTACCAGGCGGAGATTTCCCAAGGCCGTATCGAGGCGTTGCTGAACTACCAGACGATGGTGAGCAGCCTGACCGCCATGCCGTTGGCCAATGCTTCCATGCTGGACGATGCCACGGCCGCCGGCGAGATGATGCTGATGTTCTTCCGCAGCCGCAGCCGCGAACAGCAGAAGAACAACGTGGTGAAATATTTCGTGGCTGAGGGTGTTTTCCCGCACTCCATCGGGGTGATGAAGACCAACGCTGCGCCGCACGGCATCGAAATCGTGATCGGCAAGCCCGACCAGGTGGAGCTCGACGAGACCTTCTTCGGCGCGATGATCCAGTACCCGAACTACTGGGGCGGCATCCATGACTACAGCGCATGGGTGGAGAAAGCGCACGCCAAGAACATCTTCGTAGGCGTGGCCACCGACCTGCTGGCCCTGACGCTGCTCACGCCTCCGGGCGAATGGGGCGCCGACTGCGTGGTGGGTTCCACCCAGCGTTTCGGCATCCCGATGGGCTACGGCAGCCCCGCCGCCGGCTTCTACGCCTGCCGCGAGAGCTTCCTGCGCCAGATGCCCGGCCGCATCATCGGCGTCACCGTCGATGCACAGGGCAACCGCGCCGTCCGCATGGCCCTGCAGACCCGCGAGCAGCACATCAAACGCGAACGCGCAACCTCCAACATCTGCACCGCCAGCGCCCTCACCGCCATCATGGCCGGCTTCTACGGCATGTGGCACGGTGCCGACGGACTGAAGAACAAAGCCGTGAAGATCAACGTGTTGGCTGGTGTCCTCGCCGAGGAAGCAGCCAAATACGGCTTCAAGCAGTATAACGAACACTATTTTGACACCGTCTGCCTCGAAACGCCCGAAGGCCTCACCTGCGAGGACGTGAAGAAGGTGGCCCTGTCGAAGGAAATCAATCTCTGCTACCACTGCGAGCGTTGCTTCACGATTTCGTTGGACGAGACCGTCACCCACGACGATGTCAACGACATCCTCGAAGTGCTGGCCACGGCCGCCGGCAAGCCGTTCACCCCGCACGTGTGCGATGGCAGATGCGGTATTCCCGATCTGCACATCCCCGCTGAACTGACCCGCAAGAGCCCGTTCATGCAGCACAAGATCTTCAGCCAGTATCACTCCGAAACCGAGATGATGCGCTACATGAAGATGCTGGAAGTCAAGGATCTGTCGCTGAACCGCGCCATGATTCCGCTGGGTTCCTGCACCATGAAGCTCAACGCCGCCGCCGAGATGCTGCCGCTGAGCTGGCCCGAGGTCTGCAACATCCACCCGTACGCTCCCGCCGACCAAGCCGAGGGTTTCCGCGAGATGCTGGACGAGGTCTGCAACTGGCTGGCCAAGATCACCGGTTTCGCTGCTATCTCCCTGCAACCGAACTCCGGTGCCGCCGGTGAGTACGCTGGCATGACCGTCATCCGCAACTACCACCTCAGCCGCGGCGAGGGTCACCGCAACATCTGCTTGATCCCGTCTTCCGCACACGGCACCAACCCCGCCTCCTCTGCGAAGGCCGGCAACAAGATCGTGGTGGTGAAGGCTACCGAGCATGGCGAGGTCGATATCGACGACCTGCGCGCGAAAGCCGAGCAATACAAGGACAACCTCTCCTGCCTGATGATCACCTATCCTTCCACGCACGGCGTGTTTGAGGAAGGCATTCTCGAAATCATCAAGATCATCCACGAGAACGGCGGTCTGGTCTATATGGACGGTGCCAACATGAACGCCCAGGTGGGTCTGACCTCTCCTGGCACGATGGGTGCTGATGTCTGTCACCTCAACCTGCACAAGACCTTCGCCATGCCTCACGGCGGCGGCGGTCCTGGTGTCGGCCCGATCGGCGTGTGCGAGAAGCTCGTCCCGTTCCTGCCGAACCACGCTACCGTGAAGGTCGGCGGTGAGCAGGGTAGCCAGGTGGCCACGGCCCCTTACGGCAGCGCCTACCTGATCCCGATCACCTATGGTTACCTCAAGATGCTGGGTGGCAAGGGCTTGACGGAAGTCACCAAGAACGCCATCCTCAACGCCAACTACATGCGTGCACGGTTGGAGAAAGACTACAAGATTCTCTACACGGGTACGAACGGCATGTGCGCCCACGAGATGATCCTCGACTGCAACGAGTTCGACAAGAATGCCGGCGTGCAGGTAGGCGACATCGCCAAACGTCTGATGGACTATGGCTTCCACGCTCCCACGGTGGCCTTCCCGGTGCACGGCACCCTGATGGTGGAGCCTACCGAGAGCGAACCGCTGAGCGAGCTCGACCGTTTCTGCGACGCGATGATCGCCATCCGTCAGGAGATTCGCGACATCGAAGAGGGCAAGGCCGACAAGGCCAACAACCTCATCAAGAACGCGCCGCACAGCATGAACGTGGTCTGCGCCAATGATTGGGACCGTCCCTACACCCGTCAGCAGGCCGCCTTCCCGATGCCGCACACCGAGAAGTACTGGCCGACCGTCGGCAAGATCGACGACGCTTACGGCGACCGGAATCTGGTTTGCGTGCTGAGCGAGTAAGAGATTCTCAAAATATGATAATATACAGCGGGGAGGACGAAGGTTCTCCCCGTTACTTTTGTGCGGGAATGTTATTTCACCGCATCATCCTCTCCAACTTCGTCTTCCACTTCTCCCATTGGGGCATCTCCTTGCTTAGCAACGCATAGAAATCCTTCGTGTGATTGCGGTGTACCAAATGGCATAGTTCGTGGGTGATGACATACTCAATGCAGCCGCGTGGTGCGCATATAAGTCTGGGATTCAGATAAATGTTGCCGTCTTTGGTGCAGTAGCCCCAACGTTTTTCCATCTTTCTGATTGAGATAGTTTCGGGTTTTACGCCATAAACGGAAAAATGTTCGACAATCGGTTTCGCATATTCTGCGAATTTGATTTCCGCCCGCTCTCGATACCATTGCTGCAGCACCTTTTTGACATCTTTCTTGTTCCGGCATTCAACTTCAAGAATGTTGTTTTGATAATGGACGGCGTTTTGGTCGGATTCCCGTATTCGAAGCATATACTGCCGCCCCAAATAGAGATGCGACTCGCCACTGATATACTGCCGCTCTGTTGTGGGAATACCAAAAGACTCAAAATAACGCCGTTGCCGCAAAATCCAAGGTGCCTTGCGATGCACTTTCTCACGAATGTCTTCCAAAGTAGCGTTTTCCGGAGCTTTTAACCAAACCGAACCGTCCGGTTCCACGCGGATACCGAGCGTTTTTCGCGGCACATAGTCAATGCTGTACTCGATGCGGGTTGATCCGTAAAGGATGCTGTCTTTCGTCATCGTATCCAGATTTTAGCCACATCCACACAACCGTCAATGATGATGTCCATATCATCAAACGGGAAAATCACTCCGTATTTGCGCTTGACATTGTCGATTAGCTCGTCTTCGAGACGGATTTTCATTTTGCCGATGATGTCGTTTTTCGACTGCCAGTCCACCAGCACGGAATCCTCCACAATCACTGTTTGTCGAATGATGTCATCGAAAGCGTTGGCCGTGGCCAAGGCCATTTCGCGGACGGGCATATCGGGAAAGAGCCGCTTGTAGTTTTCCAAAGCGATACCGAAATAGGCCTTCGCCGCGTTGTTGTGTTCCAACTCGGACGGTAATTCGCTGTCGGTGTGGTTCAGCACATCTTCTTTGTATTGCATCATCTTTTCCAAATATTCATTGTCCGTTAAGCGCCCCTGCTCGTAAAGTTCGATGGTCTCTTTGATGAGCTGTGAGAATTTCTTGAAGAAAGCGGGGTCGGAATCCATGTTTTCCTGAATGTATTTGGCCGTTCGGGTGGCGATGGTATCGGCTTTGGCGGCGGTACCGACCACGCTGTCCACCTCTTTCTGGAAATTATCTTTGTCGAAGATGTTGACCAAATTGGTGATGACCTTCACGGCATCGCTCTCCACATGGTGATTAATGAGTTTCTCGATGCGGGCTTCGTACTTCTTGTAGTCGATAGTGTCGGAATAGCGCAGTTGGACAGCGGTGCGCAGCTTGGCAAACATGTTCAGATCGTCTTTGTAACGATGAATGGCCTTTTCATCAGTAGTCTCAAAGAATTCTTTGGTAGATAGGGCGAGTTGCAGCACCGATGAAAAGGCCGTCAGGCGGTCGTAGAACTCGTGGCGACGATCCTCCATGCGCAACGACTGGGCGTATGCCTCCAAATCGCGCTTGTTGGGAATCATCTTGAACAGCTCCCAAAGGTCGGAATGGCGCTGTGGAAGTTCGGCGATTTTGTCACTGACAGGCACTAACGTTTCGCGAAAGACGTCCAAGTCATCCTCATCGTATTCGGAATATACGCCCAAGGCTTCATCCAATTCTTTCAAAACACCCTCATAGTCAATGATATATCCATATTCTTTCCCTTCACAAGTTCGATTGACACGCGCAACGGCCTGTAACAATGTATGGCCATTTAGTTTACGGTCGAGATACATCACTGCTACTTTCGGCTCGTCAAAGCCGGTGAGCAGTTTGTCCACCACAATCATCAGTTCTGGCGATTCCTGGTTCTTAAACCGCGAAATCAGATTCTCCTGATACTTCTGCGGCGTTCCATGCTCGTCCATCATGCGCTTCCAAAAATCCTTAACCTCCTGGGCCGTACCACCGTATGCGGTTTCCTCCCCTTCGCGATCATCAGGCGCAGTGATCAACACTTCGGAGGCGAGCTTTCCAATCTCGTCAAGATACTTTTTATAAAGAATGGCAATCTTTTTCTTACGTGTGACAAGCATGGCTTTGAAGCCAGTTCCCTGCCAATTGTCTGCATAGTGTTTCGAAATATCAATAGCGATGGAGAAAATTCGCTGTTCTGCTTGGTTGAGGCTGTCGGCACGTGCATGTTTCTTTTTCAAATCGGTGGCTTGGTATGGAGTGAGATCTTCACACACCATGTTGAAGAAATTGTCGATAGATTCTTCGTTTACTCTTTGTGGCGAAAAACGGCCTTCGTAGAGCAGAGGCACAACGGCTTTGTCTTCAACAGCTTGCTTCACGGTATAGACGGGTTTTATAATGCCGCCAAAAGTGCGGGCGGTGTTCTTGTCTTTCTTCATCAGCGGTGTCCCCGTGAAGGCGATCTTGCAGGCGTTGGGCAGCACCCGGTTCATCTGGATGGCCATCTCCTTATATTGGCTGCGGTGCGCTTCGTCAATCAGGATGAAGATGTTGGGATTGTCAAGCGGGCGCTTGATTTTCTTGATGGCCGTGGCAAACTTGTTGATAACGGTGGTGATGACCGCATCGGTGTCGCTCTCCAACAAATCCACCAACCGCTGGCCCGTGGTGGCGTTCTCCACCTCTTTGCCGCACTTTCGGAAAGTCTTGGTGATTTGACTGTCGAGGTCTGTGCGGTCGGTGACCAGTACGATGCGGGGGTTGGAAATACTCGGCTCCTGCGCTATCTTTTGTGCCAACATCACCATCGTCAGCGATTTGCCACTACCCTGCGTATGCCACACCACCCCACCGTTGCGATGTCCCGCCTCTATGGTCTTCACCCGATTCACCGTCTCGTTCACGGTGAAATACTGCTGGTATCGGGCCAACTTCTTGATGCCGGCATCGTAAATCGTGAAGTGGTACATCAGCTCTAACAGCCGTTCTGGACGGCAGAGGTTGTAGAGATACTCGTCCTGCAGGGTGACTTCCCTGTCGCCCACCATTTCGCTAAGCCGCTGGAGATAGTCCTGTTCCGCCGTCTTGTTGGGAAACCGTTCGTGCCATTTGCACCAGAACTGCGCTGCCGAGCCGGTAGTGGCGTAGCTGCCGAAGCTGTTGCCGATAGCTAACAGCAGTGCGCTATAGACATACAGACTGCGGATACCGTCTTCTTTTTGATTGCGCAGATGCTGCGAGATAGCCTGCTCTTCCGCCCCTTTGACATCGGGACGCTTGCACTCGATGACCACCAAAGGGATGCCATTGACAAATAGTACAATATCGGGACGGTAGGTGTCGTTGGAGCCGCTCCGGGTGACGGCAAACTCCTCCGTAACGTGGAACACGTTGTTCCCGGGATGTTGCCAGTCGATGTAGCGCATCGTGTAGCTCTTCTTGTCGCCGTCGATGCTTTGTTCGAAGGCCTTGCCGAGGGTGAGCATGTTATACACGGCCTCGTTGGCGTTGAGGTAGCCGCCTTCCATCGGCACGTTGCGCATGGCGGCGACACCGTTCTCGATGTTCTGTTCCGAAAACCGCGCCTCGCTGTGACTGCCGATGCGGATGGAGTTCAGATTGCGCAACTGTTGCCGCAAAATGTCTTCCAGCAGCACGTTGGAGGTCTTCCCGCCGCGCAGCTCCAGCACCTCTTCGGGTGAAAGGTACTGGTAGCCCAGCTTTTGCAGTAGTTCCAGTGCCGGTTTTTGGCTGATGTCGTTTTCTTTGAAGGAGATAAGGATCATATTTTGGGTGATTTTTTATTTATATCGTTTTCGTTGGGGCGGACCGTTGGGGCGGACCTATGTGTCCGCCCTTTTACCTATCGGGGGCAGACACGCAGGTCTGCCCCTTCGGCCTTTCGGCATGGGTATCGTTTTCCTGACGTCAGGAAAATGGTCGGCAATAGGATGTCCCACTTGCCGGCAGGATTCTTTTGCCTTTTCAATTACTTTTGAAAAGTTTTCCCACTTGGCGTAACCCAGCAGCGGTTGGAGTTCTCTCGCGCTCCAGCATTCAACATTCTCGATTGTTACAGCAGCCTTCTCGAACTGCTCGAATAAGGTTTGGATTTCTTCGGATTTCATAATAGTAGTGATTGATTTAGTTAGTAATAATGTATTCTATTGCATTGCTATTGATTCATTCAAATCTATAGCGTCAAGTTTATTGTTTTTGAATCCTGGCAGGAGAAACATCAGGTCGTCATATCCTTTCACAGAGATGAAGCCAACCTTTTTATAAAAGTTTATCAAGGATTTCCTTGCTTTATTTTCATCCTTTTCCATCTGGTCGTATTCCATCTGGCGCTCAAAATCACTGCGTTTTGCAAGCGTGCCTTCGGCTTCAAATTGCAAAGGAAAAGGTTGCATTACAATAAGACCGCAGGCTGTATTGAAGAAAAAGAAATTGTCCTTGATGAATTTGGCTGCGATGCCCAACCCTCTGTATTCCGGAAGAATTGTCAGCCGTTCAAAAATACAAATATTCGGATTGATCATAAAATCATCCCCAAACAATTGCCTTCGCAAGTCTTCGTTAATGTCACCATTATCAAAATCATATATCGTGCTACCTATATGCATTGTATATGAATCGGAATCAAATATTTGAAAAATGTCAAAGTTATCATCCAACGCCTGTGATAGCAACATGATTTTAATACTTGCCTTCCCAATGATTTGAACTTCATTGCCACTATCATCCGTTTTGATAATATCTACAAAAATATTTTGAACATATCGTTCCTCTTCCAGCGGGCCGAGGAATGAACAGAACTGGTATCTGAATTCAATATCAAGATCCTGATCGTAATCTATGTCTTTCATAATAATGCTATCATCCATGTTTGAAATTTATTCTGTTTTTTGTATTTTTGCCGCGGAATCGTAAGATTCTTCTGGATTGGGGTGTCTCCGGTCGGAAAAGGGTTGTCGGAAAGGCGACTCTTTTTTATTTTTTCCTTTTATTTTCCAAAGCTTTCTTTTCCTCGCTTTTCAGGCGGCGTTCCACTTTCTTCACATCTTCGGCGGGCGGAAGGTTTTCGGGAACGATGCCACGTTCCAGCAGTATTTTTCTTACCGCCTGATTGTTGTCCACGTGTTCTTTGGTGATGGCCGGTTCGCCCTGCAGATCTTTGGACTGCACATTTACATTGGTCATTTCTGCGGCGAAATCCTTGGCTTTGATGCTGATGGTGGGCAGGAAATCGGCCACGGGACGGTTGTCGGGTATGCCCATTTTGGTTTTCATCTGTTGGGTGGAGAGACGGAACAGAGCCTGGTCGCCTTTCGACCGGATATTGGCAAACCCTTTGTCGTTCACCCCTCTTTCGTAGAGTATGCCGGAGAGTTTCTTCTCGGTTTCTTGCAGTTTGGCTCTTGCTTTTACACGTTCCGCCTCTTGAAGTCGTTGTTCGATAAGTTCCGCCCTGCGGGTCTGAACGGCAAAATAGGTCTGAGCGAAAGCGATTTGCGGTTTGCGCGGGTCTCCGTTCTGCGCTATCAGATAGCAGGCATAGCGGGTTAAGAGAATGTCATCTATCTCTTTTTCAGCACCTGAGCCTATCTGAACCATTTTGCTGACGTCAGCAAAATGGTCGGTTAGTTTTTGTTCTGCATTGATGCAGGCCTCTTTAGCTTTGTCAACTGCATTCATGAAGTTGCGCCATTGGGTATAACCTAATATCGGATACAAATCCCGTGCGCTCCAGCATTCAACATTCTCGATTGTTACAGCAGCCTTCTCGAACTGCTCGAATAAGGTTTGGATTTCCTCGGATTTCATAATGATTAGTTTTTTGAGATTATTTCTTTTTATCAATAGCATCTGAATCAATTCTTGCAAGCAGATTGTATTCTTCGATTCTCGTTACTTTTCAATCTTTTTTCTTTGTCTTTACGCTCATTAGTTGGGATAGTAACAATATCCCCTTTGAAGTCAAAGACCATGTATTAACATAACTGATTTCACCCTCTTTAATTAA
>CAMHNQ010000005.1 GCA_946186495.1 uncultured Bacteroidales bacterium | reverse complement strand
CAACAATCAACAACCAACAATCAACAACCAACAATCAACAACCAACAATCAACAACCAACAACCAACAACCAATAACCAATAACCAATAACCAATAACCAATAAACCATAAACTATAAACCATAAACCAACAACCAATAACCAATTAACACCCTTTAACATTTACAACTTACTGAAAACCACCATAGTAACAAATATTAACAGCCTAATATTATTATAATGGATTATAATGTATTGGTATAATGCGAAAAAATCGTACTTTTGCCGCCGGTTATTTTGCCGTACTGTGATTTGTTACATATGACGGCGAAAGAACGAAAGAGGGACGATGTTTCAGACATCTTCCATGAGCAGTCCCGGAGGGACAAGACGCACGAAGTGCAATTAACCCCACCCAAGGCGAAGCCGCAGTGTGGGGCCGCAGCGCAACGCGAAGCGACCGTGCCGCAGTGCAATGCGCAGAGACAGCGCAGTGCGCGACCTGACAAAAAACGATAATAAAAGACAAACAATATGAACCAAATTTACCAAAACCAAAACCAAAGCCACAACGGCAAAACCCAACACCGGAACGGACTTAGAAAATTCCTAATTCCTAATTCCCCATTCCTAATTTTCATTGCAATCCTCGCATTCCTGCTGGGAGTGGGTGACGCGTGGGGACAAACTCCTGAGGAGAAGACAAAAGATTACGAAGTGAGTACCGCGGACAAAACATTGGTGTTGCCTCTTGGAACCTATCAAGTGACCTTGGAATGCCTTGGAGCAGGCGGAAGAGGCGGAACGGCAACGAGTAACCGGACGGCAGCTGGCGGCGGTGGTGGAGGCGGATACGCCAAGTCTATTTATACACTTGGCACAGCAGACAATGGTGGCATGACTCCGGCATGTACCCTGAATGTGACAGTGGGTCCGGGTGGTAACTCTACGAACAAAAACGGTGGTTATAGTCAAGTGGTTGTTGGTAGCAGTACCATCCCACTCGCCAAAGGCGCAGGCGGAAAAGGGGCCAGCAATGCAGGAAGCAGTGCTGGATCCACCACTACAGGCGGAAAAGGCGGCGGTCAGGAAACTGACAATGCCAATGTCTTTAATGACAGTGAGTTGAAAGGAGGGAATGGAGGTGATGGATCGTCTGAGAGTATAGAACAGTGGCATAATTGTTCTGTAAATTATCAACGCAGATTTTATTATGCAGTTAAAGGTGGCGGCGGCGGCGGCTCTGCCAATCCTGATGGTGCAGGAACAACTCAAAATGGAGCAAATACCACAGCAGCAAGTGGCGGCTCAGGTGCTAATCTTTTTGGAAACACGGGGAACGGAGGTAAAGGAGCTCGTGCCTCTTATGCACAAAAAATAAATTTCACTTTTTGCAGTGACATTTCAGAAGTTAATTCCAGTGCTGATGCTGGGTCGAGTAGCTTGTATGGTGGCGGTGGTGGAGGCGGTGCCAGATATAGTTCTACAAAAAATCCTACAGACGGTGCCAACGGCTTTGTCCGTATCACCTACACGATTCTCACCCTTAATATCACTTTGGATGCGAATGGGGGGACTGGTGATGGTAAAACATTCCCGATGCTGTATTTGACCGAGTTCACCGATGATACGTTAGTTTGTCCTTTCACCCGTGAGGGTTATACCTTTATCGGTTGGAACACTAAAGCCGACGGATCCGGAACTACGGTGGCCGCCGGAGACGCGTGCGCATTCACCACGAACCAGACCCTCTACGCCCAGTGGGAGCCCAACACCGTGAACGTCCTGTTTGTGGACAACAAGCCGCAGACGAACGGCGACATCACCTGGGGCGACCCCTTGGCAACCCCGGCCAGCCGCACATATGCGGGAACTTACGGGCAAGACCTTTTCACCTTCGACTTCAACGACTCCACGGCACTTTCCCTGCCGGGCTATACGTTCGGCGGGTTCAGCATCGCGAAGAACGGGGACTCTATTACCTATACGACCGATATCACAGTGGACAACCTCGGCGACAGCCTGAAATGGAACGGCAACGTGGGTTCGGTGACCCTCTACGCCCAATGGACTCCGAGGCAGTACTTCATCAACCTCCACGCCAACGGGGGACAGTTCCCAAGCGGACAGACGGACACAATCGTGCAGGTCACCTACGACTCGCTCTACAGCAGTATCAAAGGCGCGGGGGACAAGCACTGGAGCGACAACTTCGGGGTGGTGTGGGAGGAACACACCGTCATCGGGTGGTTCACGGGACAGAACGGCGGCACCAAGAAGGAGGGTTCCACCCGCTTCGAGGGCGACGAGACCCAAGTGACCAATCTGTACGCCCATTGGGCCGGCGCCTGCCATGTCTATGCCAACGGGGGTAGCCTGTCGAGCCCTTCCTGCTGCGAGGCCCTCAACATCCCGGCCGGGGACAAGCCCTACGACTACGAGTTCGCCGTGGTAGGCGGTGAGCCCACCAACCAATACCTCACAGGCGGCGGCCTCGGCTGCATCACCCGTGCCGGCTACACGCTGGTAGGATGGTACTGGGATGCTCAATTTACGCAACCGGCCGACCTCACTCAACCCTACAGCAACGGGGAACTCTACGCCAAGTGGACGGCGGACACCATTATGGTGACCTTCGACGGCAACGAGGGCAACGGCAGCAGCACGCCCACAGTGCCGACCAGCACGACGGTAACCTACGACCAGCGGTTCGGCCCATTGGCGGATGCCTCCCGCGACGGATATACCTTCGGCGGGTGGTACCTGAATGCCGAGGGTGCAGGCACGCCCATCTCAGGCGGCGATAACGGCACGGTCTGCAATATAGACCATGTCAGCACCCTCAATCTGGAAAACAAAGCCGTGACCCTCTACGCCAAGTGGACGGCGGACACCATCACGGTGAACTTCGACGGCAACAAGGGCAACGGCAGCAGCACGCCCACAGTAAATCTGCAAAGCACGACGGTAACCTACGACCAGAAATTCGGCACATTGGCGGATGCCTCCCGCGTCGGATACACCTTCGGCGGGTGGTACCTGAATGCCGAGGGTACGGGCACCTCTATCACAGGCGGCGATAACGGCACGGTCTGCAATATTGGCAATGTCAGTACCCTCAATTTGGGAAACAACACCGTGACCCTCTACGCCAAGTGGACGGCGAACCCCTACACTATTACGTATAACGCCCACGGCGGCACGGGCACACAGCCCGAGAACCCGCAGGCCACTTTCGACCAGCCGTATGCTTCCTCTTTGAACTGGATTCCCGAACGCTACGGCTACACTTTCAAGGGCTGGTGGCTGAACTGGGACGAGAACAACGACAGCTATACGGGCGAGGTGGTTTTCGGCACCACACCCTGCACCACAGCCGGGCCGCACACGCTGCATGCCAAGTGGGCCCCCCGCCTGGTGACGGTGACCTTCGCCGCGCCCGACGCCACTTCCCCGGTCGACAGAAGCAGAACCTGGAGCTATTTCTACGGTATTCCCTATAACAGCAGCGGCGGCTCCTTCCCGAGCGACCCCGAGCGCAACGGCTACACCTTTGCGGACTGGTGGCTCGGCGAGACGCAGGTGACGGTCGACATGGCCTGCATGCAGGGGGTCGAATGCCTGGGCAATGTGGAGGAGAACTGCACCCTCACCCTCACCGCCCGGTGGAGTCCGAAGCAGTACCCCCTCACCCTGGACGCCAACGGCAGCGCGGAGTACCCGGCAGGCTTCAACAGTGCCACGGACAACGGGCAGACGACCGTGACGGCCACCTACGGCGCGGCCTACAGCGAGATCACGGGCTGGGATGCCTTCGGCGTCTCCCGCACGGGCTTCACGCTGACGGGCTGGAAGACAGCGGGCGGCCACGACAGGACGGATGAAAGCGTCTTCCACGACGGCGATACGGCATCGACTTTCGCGCTTTACGCGCAGTGGGAGCCGAACGACTACACGGTGACGTTCAACGGCAACGCCACCACCGGCAGCACCTCCGCCACGGTACCAAGCTCCAAACAGGTGACTTTCAGCCAAACCTATGGGACGCTGGCAGATGCCTCGCGCACCGGCTACACCTTCGGCGGATGGTTCAAGGAAGCTGCCTGCACCAATGAGGTGACGGCCGCGACCGTCGTGCGCACGCCCGGCGACCACAGCCTCTACGCCAAGTGGACGGCCAAAGAGTACACCGTGACGTATAACGGGAACGCACCGGCCTTCCCGGAAGGCGTAACCGTGACCCCGCCCTCCTCCACTGCGACGCAAACCTTTGATGCCAACTATGTCCTGCCGGCTGATCCCACCTGTCCCGGCTACGACTTCAGGGGATGGTATCCCAACGCGGACGGTTCCGGCACGAGAGTCACGGCCTCCACGAACTGCACCACGGACGAGGACCATACGCTATATGCGAAGTGGGAGAAGAAGTCATACCATATCACGTTTTATTCAAATGGCGGATCTTTTAGTAATTCTACAAGTGTTTATGCATCTATCAAATATTCGGAAAAATATAGTACCGCAAAAAGAAGCGGTTCGGGTGCATCGGGGTCTTGGGTAAATGCTTTTGGTGGAATATCCCGAACGGGTTATCAATTTGCGGGTTGGTGGACTGATTCGGATGGTGGTGTCCAAAGACAAAGCGACGATATTTATACGATTTTACGTGATGAAGAACTTTATGCCCACTGGACCCCTAAACAATATACCTGCACGGTGGAGGACTACACTCACGGCGATAATAGTCACCCAGCCACGGTAAATTGTTCTGCATTGGAGAACAACAACAGCACCTTCATCGCCACTTTCGGGCAGACTTTCAATGCCAGCCTCGGCTGCGACCTTAACACCGACATCAACTGCAAAGGTTTCACGAAAAAGTGGCAGAGAAAGACAGGGAACAACTGGTGGAATTGGGAAGATTTCGACCCAGCTACTACAATATGGGAATGGGAAAGCAATCAGACAATTCATGCCGTATGGGATAAGGACATGGACTTGGCTGTGACGGTTACGTTGGATGCGAATGGAGGGACTGTTAATCCTAGTAACTATTCTTTGAAGTATTGGTATTGTAATAGTGGAAGGACCAATAAATATGGCAAGATGGAGACGAATGGTAGCAGTTGGAATTGTGATAATTTTAATAATAAAAACTATCTATCGAATAATGTAACTATATCCCGTACCGGCTATACCTTCGCCGGTTGGTGGTACAATGACGAGCCGATTTATGACGGCACGACTTTGCGCAGTGCGGATGCCCACACTCTCACCGCCCATTGGACTGCCAACGACTATACGGTGACGGTGCATGCCAACGGCGGGACGCTGCCAAGTGCGTGCAATGACTGTATGACCACGCCCACCACTTTCAAGGTCAAGTACGATCATCCCATGAACTACTACCTCTCTTCCTGTACGGGCTGTAACCTGAACGACGTCACCCGCGAGGGCTATACTTTCGGCGGATGGTATATGAACGAGGCTTGCACAGGCAATGCGTTGAATTTCAACGGCACTTGGTTGGCCGCCTATGATGTGGATATATATGCCAAATGGATTCCCAACGAATACACCGTCACGTTCGATGCGAACGCCCCGGCAGATGCCACGGTGACGTTGGACACCACTTCTGCAAAGATCCTCTTCGACCACAAGTATCAAGAGATATACAACGTGCGTGGCGGCAATACCGTCACCTACGGCACCCTGCCCACCCCGAACTGCACGAGCCTCAACTACGTCTTCCGCGGCTGGTTCATCAACGGCACTGGAGACGAGATTGAGAACACCACCTCGTGCACCACGGCGGAGAACCATACGCTGGTTGCCCGCTGGGAGCCGGTCATCACCGCCACCCTGTCGCAGGACAGCGTCTCCTGCCATGGCTTCACTGACGGCAAGGTCACCGTCCGCAACATCAGCGGCGGCGACGGCGACTACACGGTGACCATCACCAAGGGCGATGCCTCCTATTCGCAAACGCTGGCACGTCCCGCCAGTAGCATCACTTTCACTGGCACGGACAACCAACCCATCACGGCCGGCGAGTGGACCGTCGCCGTCTTCGACTCTGAACATCCGGACACCTTCACTGGCACGGGTCTTAGCCAATGTCGTTTCCAGAACACCGTCAATGTGCTGGAGCCCGACGCGTTGGCCTTCACCGCCACCGACTCCTCGCAGACCTGCTACAACCAGGGCAGCGTGCTGGTGAACGTTTCCGGCGGTAACGGTCAATACACCGTCTCCTGGGAAGGCTCCACCGGCATCTCCTCCCAGTCCGGCTCCCGCGAGGTGGCCGGGCAATACGGCACCGGCTGGTCCGCCTCCACCAACATCACCGGCCTCCTGGCCCAGGAAGTGACCCTCGACGTCACCGACCAGAAGGGCTGCCCCGTGGCCGATACGATGGTCGTCATCGGCCAGCCTGAAGAGACCGTACCCGCATTTGCGGATGTCACCAAGACAGTTTGCAGCGGCAGCGAGTTCATCCTCCCGGAGAACCGTCCCGCCGGCGTGCGCTACTCGTGGGACCCGCCCACCGGCACGGGCTGCACCGGCGCGGAGGCAGGCCAGATGATGCCCTCCGTGAGCGGCACGCTCACCAACACCACCGACCAGCAGCAGGTTTACACCTACACGGTGACCCCCTACAAGGGCATCCTCTGCATCGGAGAGCCTTTCACGGTGACGGTAACCGTCGGCCCGAACCGCACGGACGCGCCCACCGTCGCCACCGTGACCTCCCCGGATGCCGGCTGCGCCCGCTCCGACCGGGAGATCGCGGTCTCCTTCAACAACGCGGTCAGCAATGTGACATATCAGGTCAACGGCGGCTACAGTAGCGGCAGCATGACGGCTGCGGCCACTCCTGCCAACACCTATAAAGCCATCGTCGCCCTGCCCGACACCTGCCATGGCGACATCGGATTCTCCGTCGCCGCCGTGGACGGCTACGGCTGCGACGTGCAGGGACAAGGCCTCCTGCAGGTGCGCATCGCCCCGTGGAGCATTGCCGAAAGCACGTATGGCTCCCGCCAGGTCACCTGCCTTGCGGAGGCAGTGGCTCCAGGTGCCCCCACGAATGTCACCGACGGCTGCGGCAACACCCTCGTAGGTGTGCTAACGGCCACGCAATACTCCACCGACAACGGCGCGAGCTGGACGAACGCTCCGTTCGCGTGTGCCGGCCAGGTGCGCTACACCTACACCTTCACCGCCTGCGACGGGTCTTCCGGCACGTGGACCTACACCTACACCGTCACCGGCAGGAACGGCGACACGATAGTGGTGAACAACCCCGTCGCGAGCATCCCTGCAGATTCCGACCCCGCACGCTGCATCTTCCAGGTCCCGGATCTGAGAACGGAATTCCTCAACAAAATCGAGTCTTCCTCCACCTGTTCCGCTCCTGAGGAGATGACTTTTGCGCAGGTCCCGCAGGCAGGTTCCTTCCTCAACGCCAGCACGGACGTGGCGGTGACGCTCACCGACAAATGCGGGCAGACGAGCCACTACACGGTGACCGTGACGGTGCCCGTGCGCCCGACGGTCTCCTCGGTGACGGCCACGGAGATCGCCTGTAATGGCGGCACCTCCGATGCCATGGTGACCGTGAACAACGGCACCGCGCCTTACACCTACGTTTGGAACGACGGCCTTGCGCAGACCGGTCAGACGGCCACGGACCTCGTCGCCGGCAGCTACACGGTGACGGTGACGGATGCCAACGGCTGCGTCACCTACGGTTTCGTGACCATCGCGCAGCCTTCGGCCGTGCAGGTCGCTATGCGTCTCAGCGCCGACACCCTCTGCGCGGGCGGCAGTGTGGTGGTCTCCGCCCATGTGAGCGGCGGCACCGCGCCGTACGTCTATCGTTGGAACAACGACATCGATTCAACCCTCTCGGTCTCGCCCATCCAGACGTTGGAGGCGACGACCGCCTATACATTATCTATTAAGGACGCCAAGGGCTGTGTGACGGACACGCTGCGCGATACGGTGGTAGTGAACCCGCTGCCGGCGGTCGCGATGAGCGGCGCCACCATCTGTCTCGGCGACACGGCCGTGCTGACGGCCACGGGTGCGGAGAGCTACGTCTGGAGCAACGGCCAGGGCGGCGCGGAGGTGCGCGTCTCCCCGGCGGCGACGGCGGCCTACACGGTCACCGGAACGGACGCCAAGGGCTGCCGCAACACGGCCTCCGACACCGTGAAGGTGCAGACGGCCCCGGCAGTCACCATCATGAACCATCCCGAGGCCATCGCCGTGCTTGACAGCGCGGTGGTGGGCGTGCGCGCCCTGGCGGCGGGCGAGACCGTCACCTGGCATGTCGAGAATGACATCGACGGCACCGGCGGAGTGGTCTCCATCCTCACCGGCGGCGTGGCTGATGGCACCGCCTGCACGGCCACGGAAATCAAGCTGAGGGGCGACGCCGTGGGCACGGTGGTGGTCTCCGCCACCATCACCCAGACCGGCAACCTGCCGAACTGCGCCACCGTCACCGTCGCCGACACCATCCTGGTGCGGCAGAGCGTGATCACCCTCGCATGTCCCGAGCCCTCGCAGGACAGCATCGTCTATACCGGCACACCGCACCGCATCGCGGCCCTGCCGCTGGTGACCAACAGTGCCGGCGACACCCTCGCCGACTGCACGTTCACCTACAGCGTGGAGGGCGGCGCCTTCACCGACACCGTCCCCGCCCGCACTGACGCGGGCAGCACGCAGGTGACCGTCCGCGCCGCGCACTCCCAGTACGAGTCCAACACCTGCCAGTATCTCCTCACCGTCAACCGTCGTCCCGTCACGGTCGAGGTGGCCGACTGCGCCGCCTGGACCGGGGAGCGTCTCACCACGCAGATTGCCGGCCACTACACGGTGACCGGTGCCGACTCCACACTGCTCGGCGGCGATGAGGTCAGCGGGCAGATCATCGCCAGCAACGCGTCCGGCGGTGCCTACACCTACAGCGACACCTCCACCGTGAACACCGCCTCCAAGCAGAACGTCCGCGTGATGCGCGGCGGTGCCGACGTGACTGCCAACTACGACATCCGCGTCCACAGCACCCAGATGGTGATGCAGATGCAGGTGGCCGCCGTCCGGAACGTGACCTGCCACGACAAGTCCAACGGCGAAATCACCGTCACGGTGATCCCGGCGGACGATACATATATATATTATATAGGCAACCATGCCACCCACAGCAGCGAGCCCGGCGTATGCGTGTACGACTCGCTGGTGCCCGGCGCGTACAGTGTGTACGCCGTGACGGCCGACGGGGGATGCCGCACCAACACGGTGACGGGCGTGACGGTGGAGAATGTTGACCCGATTGTGATTGCGCCTGCCGACTCGACCATCGACATCTGTGCCGGGGCGGCCATCGCCCTGCAGGCCTCTGCCGACGGCGGCAGCCTGGTCTATGCCTACGAGTGGCGCGACACCCGCAAGGACAGCGTGGTGGGCACGACAGCCACGGTGCTGAACGTCGCCCCTGCCGACACGACGGTCTATGTGCTGACGGTCCGCGACCACAGCGACGCCGAGTGCTTCGCGACGGCCCGCTGCACGGTGAACGTGCGCCCGGGCTTCCCGACGGAGGTCGTGGCCGACACGAACCGTGTCTGTATGAACGAGACCCTCTTCTTGCGGGAAACCCTGAACAGCGCCGACGCCCACTGTACCTACCAATGGACGTTAGGCGACAACGAGGGCGGCGTTATCACCGGCTCCGCCACGAGCAGCCTCGTGCAAGTGCGATGGAGTGTTGCCGGGACCAAGACGGTCACGGTGAACGTGACGAACGACAGCACCGGCTGTGTCTCCACGGACTTCTACGAGGTCACGGTGGACACGCTGCCCATGGCGGCAGTGGTGGCCGACAGGCCGAACGTATGTCCGGGACAGGACAGTGTGAGGCTGACGGCCCCGAGAGGGGAGGGCTACCACTATGCGTGGAACATCACGGGCAATCCTGACACCTGCTGCGTCAAGGTCGGCGTGATGGGCAACTACACGGTGACGGTGACGGACGGCCACGGCTGCCGCAGCACCGCCACCACGATGGTCGGCCGCTACGAGCTGCCGACGGTGCAGATCAACGGAGGCAACACCTCGGTGAACATCTGTCCCGGCCAGCAGACGGCCGAGCTTGTGGCGACGCCTGTGGAGGAGACCTTCACCTACATTTGGAAGCGCGGCAACGACACCCTCAACCCGAATGACCCGGCGCTGACGCGCTTGGACAATGTCGCCGAGAGAGGTGACTACCGTGTGAAGGTAATCGACAGTGTCGGCTGCTACGCGATCTCCAACACCGTTACGGTGGGCCACTACGTGCTGCCGACGGTCACGGTGAACAACCCCACGGTTTGTGCGAGCGGCACGGCTCAGCTGACGGCCAACGGCGCACAGACCTACAGCTGGTCGCCGACCACCTACCTCGACCCCGTCAACAACGCCCACGCCTTCTTCAGCGGGGCACCTGCCGGCACCTACACCGACACGGTGACGGGCGTTGACGGCCATGGTTGCCGGGCCACCGCCGTGGCTCGCATCACCGTGCTGCCCGATGTGGTCCTCAGCATCAACGACTCCGCGCTGCTCACCCAGAAAGTGTGTGCCGGCACGGCGTTGGACAGCATCAAGATCCACGTGGAGAACGGAACGCTGAGCCTCCTGGGCAACCTGCCTCGCTACGTGGTCTTCCATAACAACACGGCCATCGGCAACGCCGACATCGACGGCATCACCGACCAGACCGGCACTTTCCACTACTCTCTCATCGCCACCTCCAACCAGGCGGTGGCATGTCCGCCGAAGCAGTTGGACGGTGTCATCAAGGTCAATCCGATGCCGACGCTTACGATAACCCCTGCCGCGCAGGAAGTCTGTGCCGGCAGTGACATAGACACGGTGCTGATTACCTGCACCAACGGCATACTGCCAGAGACATTGACTGATATAAACGGCCTCACCTATATCCGTATCGATGACCATACCGCGCGAGTGTTCGGTTCTGTTCAGACCAGCAGTCTGGCAATCCCGATTGCGGTCACGAGCGACCAGCTCGATCCGGTGTGCAATTCGGTATCAGACACTCTTCGGGTGACGGTACACCCGAATCCCCAAGTGGGAATCCCTACAATTGCCGATGTGTGTCCGGCGAATGAAGCAACTCAGGTGCAGGCCGTTCTCATAACCCCGACTACGGGGGCATACACTTATTATTGGACCGGTGGTGTCTGGATAGACCCGATGACGACGACCACCGGAGAAACCCTCAACGTCGTGCGCGCCAACGTGCCGACGGTGTGCAGCGACAGTTTTGCGCTGCGCGTGGAGGTGACGGACGCCCACGGCTGCCGCAGTGTTGACTCCGCCATGATGGTGGTGCGCGACACCACGGCACCGCGGATCACGCCTCGGAGCGACACCCTGATGGCCCGCGCCATCGGAAACTGCAAGTACGAGATCCCGAACTTGCGCGACTCGGTGACGGTCACGGACGACTGCCACACGGGCGCATTTGACCTCTACCAGGATGTGGCGGCCGGCAGCACGCTGGCCGACGACGAGGCGACGAAGGACGTGAAGGTCTGGGTGGAGGGCCGATGCGGACACAGAGACACGGCGCTGGTCGTGGTGCGCAAGCCCGACCCGGTGGCGGTGAGCATCGTGGCGGCGGACAGTGTCTGCCGCGGTTCCGGCACGCCGTTGAGGGCGACGGCCATCTCGGGCTTCGCCGGCGGCATCACCTACACGTGGACCCCGAACACGGGGCTGTCGGCCGCACACCAGGCGGAGGTGGTAGCCACCCCGAGCGAGACCACCACTTACACGGTGACGGCCCGCGACGGCAACGGCTGCTACGCGACGGCCAGCACCACGCTGAACGTCTATCCGCTGCCGGTGGTCACCATCGAGCCGGTGGCGGCCCTCTGCCCGAATGCCGGCGCCACGTCGGTCACGGCCAATGTGGACGCCAACGGCGGCACGGCCACGAGTTTCCTCTACCATTGGACCAGCTCCGACATCTCCCTCAACCAGCAGGTGGAGAACGGCTTCACCAATGTGCAGACCATCGACAATATCCCCACCAACACTTGTAATGGGGAATACACACTGAACCTTGAGGTCACGGAGAATGTGTTGAACTGCAAGGGCACGGCCTCCACGGTGATCGTCGTGAAGGACGACGCGGCGCCGTCAATCACGGCTAACTTCGCCCAGGCTTGGGCGACCACCACCGGAGGCTCGGCATGTGTTTACACGATGCCCGATCTGACGGATTCATCCTACACCTACACGGACGCCTGTTCCCAGACATGGGCTTCGCTCACCCAAAGCATTGCACCGGGCACACAGATCGACGCCTCCACGCCGGTGACGGTCACGGCCACCGATGCCTGCGGCAATGCCGCCACCACCGTGGTGCTGGTCAATGTCGTGAATGCCTTCGAGATCGACGCGAATGCGGTGACCGTGACGAAGGTCTCCTGTTACGGCGGTCATGACGGTGTGGTGAGCCTGTACGTCCAGGACCAAAGCGCATATACCTACAAAATCGATGAAGGGGATTACGGCACATCCACCACTTTCGAGGGGTTGGCTGCCGGAGTGCATTATCTCACCGTGCGTAACAGTAACGGGTGCACTTCCACGCTTCCTGTGACAGTTGGGGAGCCTGATCCTTTCACCATGACGATTGCATCCGTCACACCCGCCACCTGTGCCGACGGGAATGGCTCGGTGCAGATTACCCTGCAGGGCGGCACGCCGATTCTGAGCGGGAATTTCGGATTCGAGTACGAGGCGCATCTGACGCATGCCAACGACACTCTCCTGTCGCAGTTCACCGCCTCACCTGCGACCATGGGCAACCTGCACATCGGCCGCTACAAGGTCACGGTCAGCGACCGTAACGGATGTACTGCTACGGACAGCTTCGAGATTGCGCTGAACAACAATCTGGTGGTTACGGAGATCCCGGTGCCGCGGCCAGTCTGCTCCGGCGGATCCTTCGCCACGATTCCGGTGACACCCACTCCGGGCACGACCTATTACACGTGGCCTTTGCCTGAGCAGAGTGTCACGGGCGGTGTGACCGGGACCACGATGGCCACGTTGGAGGATCGCCAGACCTCGGTCAACGGCGCGGGTTTGGAGAACAACACCGGTGCGCCTGTGGTGCTGACGTATCATGTGACAGCCCACAACGGCGTATGTACCTTTGACACGAGCTTGGTGATGACGGTGACGGCCACGGTGCGCCCGCAGGTGGTGATTACCCCGATGGACACCGTCGTCTGCCCGAGCGCCCTCGACGGCTTCCAGCTCACGGCTTCGGTCGCCAACGTCTATGCCGAACGCGACACGCTGACCTGGAACTTCAACAACGAACAGACGGTCGTGCAGTACCACGACTACCCGTCGGCCCTCTTCACGGAGCATGCGTCGGTGAACATCTCCGCTTCCGAGTGCAACAAGGTCTATCCGTTCACGGTGGAGTACACCGATGGCGTGTGTGCCTCCAGTGCGCCCGGCGCGGTGACGGTCCGCATACCGGACCACTTCACCATCGTCGCCCCGTCGCACACGGACACGGTGGTCAGCTGCACGCGCGAGATCCAGCTGCCGCATTTAGTGGCCAGCAAATGGCCCAGCTCCGTCACGGACGGTTGCGGCCAGGTGGTGGAGACCTTCTCGAACGTCACCTATCCGTTCCTGACGGACACCATCTGCAACAGCGAGGTGGTCTTTACCTACACTTTCCGTGACTGCAGCGGCAACGACACGACCTACCGATACACCTACCATGTGGTGCGGAAGACGATGGAGCTGCCTGCCGATGGCACCGCCACGGTGGCCTGCGAGAGTGACGCGGTGCGTCCCGCCAGCCCTGGCAACCAGCCTGACGCTTGCGGAACCATTGTCACACCGGTCTTCCCCGACAGCACCGCCGCCGCCCCGAACCCCGTGCACGACGTGGTCAACGGCAGCGGTACGGTGACCTACACCTACACCTATACCACCTGTGACGGCCGCACCTACCCATGGCGTTTCGTCTATACGGTGGTTCCTGACCCGTTCACCCCGTTCGACACGGTGGTGAGCAACCTCCACTGCATGAGCGAGAGGTTGTATGCTTCCGGCGTGCCCGTGCCCGACACGACGATTTGCGGCACGCACATCGGCATGACGCTGCACGACGGCTACCCGCAGGATGTCTTCAGCGGCGGCTGCGGCACTCGCACCTACCGCTACGACTATCGCGTGAACGGCACCGATTACGAATGGTACTACATTGAGAAGGTCGAGCCCGAGGAGTTCAGCCGGATTGACGACCAGGAGAGAGTGGTGGCCTGCCACTCCGAGATCAGCGTCAGCAACATGACCATTCCCAGGTTCCGGAACCAGTGCGGGGATTTCATCGAGCTTGTAAGTGAGACTCCTGTGGTCACGCCGTCAGAGGCGGAGTGGGGTGGATGCACCGACACGGTGACCTACACTTTCACCTACCGCGATTGCGCCGGCCGCGAACAGGAGTGGCATTACATCTGGATCGTGAAGGACACGGCCAAGCCGGTGTTCGTTTCCGTGCCTGAAGTGGTGCCCGCCAACCATGGCATCGAGAACGGCAACTGCGCCTACACCTATCCGACTATGGAGGACATGGGCGTCATCGCCTATTCCGGTTGCAACTGGAACGGTACCGCCAGCGGCAACGGCATATCCTACTATTATGACCACGACCCCGCCTACGAATTCGCTCCCATCGAGCAGACGGACGAGATCCAGCACCTGCCGGTGCACATCACGGCCACGAGTGGCTGCGGTGTCACCAGCGACGCGGTCACCATCCTGGTAGAGGTTCCTGCCAAGCTGACGGTGGCCGAAGTCCTGTCCGGCCACAAGAACGTCAAGTGCTTCGGCGGCTCCGACGGCGAGGTCCGTGTGCAGGCCCAGGGTGGCACGCCCTACTACAACTACAGCATCAGTGAGCCGGCCGCCGTCCAGGAGCAGGCCAACTACTTCACCGGACTGCCTGTGCCCGCAGACAGCCTGCGCGGCACCGACAGCTGGGGCGGCATCTGGTACGGCCACGATGTGGTCACTGTCACCGACGCCCACGGCTGTACCGCCACGGACACGGTCGTGATCTCCTCGCCCGTGAAGATGGAATGGGAAAACTGTCCCGACACCGTGGTGTTCTGCACAGATCCGGGTGTGAATTACCGTACTATCACCATCGGTGAGGATTTCACCCCACCTGTCGTGAACACTACGGCTAACAACCCGCGTTATAGCAGAACCTCAATCAGCAGCCGATATAACGTAGGCGTATATACTTTCAGCTATTCTGCAAGAAACACTTGTGGAGAAACCTCCTCCTGCAGATTCTATTTCCAGATTCTCCCCAACGCTTCCATCAAGGACTCCGCCGACAACATGAACCAGGAGGTCTGTCCGAATACGGAAATCGATCCGGTAGTCTTCACGATTGCGGATGCCGACAGCATCTCCCTGACGGGCACCCTGCCCGAGTCGATGGTCTCTTATCAGACCACGCAGCTTGCAGGCGGTCGCAGTGAGACGGTGGTGACGATTTCCGGCAACCCGAATGTGACGGAGCCTACGGTGTATGCCTACACCTTCCAGGCTTACAGTCCGGCGGTGCCTGGCAGCGACGTGCCATGCAGTGACCTGACCTACAGCGGGTCCATCACTATCCATGACACCGTTTCCCCGACTTACGCCAAGCCTTCGGACGCTGTCGTGTATTTAGACGGCAGCTGCCAGGCCGGCGTGGACACCATCGTGACCGGCGCACCTGCGGCGGTGGCAGACAACTGCTCCGGCCTGTTGACAGTGACCTATCGCGACGAGGCCCCCGTGGCTGACTGCGGCGGTGCCTACCACTTCGACCGCGTCTGGCGTGTCGTTGACCCGAGCGGCAACGTCTCCCGCAGTGACTCCGTGCAGCGCATCACGGTCCTCGATACCGTGCGCCCGGTGATTGCCGCCGGTTACCAGACCGAGTGGGATGCCACCCCCAATCCCAACTGCAACTCCAACGTGCCGATGATTTGGGAGGATATACTGAACCACTATGCCTCCGACAACTGCGGCGGAGTCCTCACCGCCTCCCAGTCGCCCGCCGAGGGCACTGAAATCATGGAGGATACCGATGTCGTCGTGACGGTGAAGGACGCCTGTGGCAACGAGGCCGCGGTCTCCGTGCACGTCAACGCCTCCGGCATCGTGGCCATCGTCATCGACAGTGTCGATGCGGGCTGCTACCATACTCCGAACGACGGTGCGGTCTATTTCACCATCCAGGGCTCGGAGGATTCCTACAATGCCTACTTCAACGGGCAGAGCTGCGTTCTCCCGGCCGGGGAGAATGTGGTGGACACCTTGGCCTACGGCGACGGCCACACCATTGTGGTGACGGCCGCCATGCCGAACAACCCGGGATTCATCTGCCAGACCCGCAAGACCTTCTCCATACAGCCTCTTGCCGACACCCTGACGTTGACCGCCAACAGCGGTGAGTGGGAGTATGACAACGCCGAGCACCGGAACGGCACCTACACGGTGAAGTTCGGCGGCCAGGTCGTCAGCACCGACGCCGTCTCCGAGACGGAGGTGACGCTGCCCACCGGCGACAGAGTGAAGGCCAAAGTCACCGGCGCCATCACCGATGCCGGCACTGTGGAGAACGTCCTCAGCGATATCGTTGTGATGCGTGGCACGGATGACGTGACCTGCAAATACAACCAGGTGCTGAACAACGGCACGTTGACCGTCAACCCGGCCGAGATCACGGTGACCATCACCGGCCACAATCTCACCGCCGACTATGACGGCACGGTCCACTCCGTGAGCGGTTACGATGTGGAGGTCTCCGATCCTTTCTACACTCGTAATAACATCGCTTTCAGCGGTACTGACTTTTTGGCAAGCCGGAACGTCGGCACCTTCTACATGAACCTGGCCTCCGACCAGTTCCAAGATGCTTGGCCGACCCCGGCCAATATCGGCACGGTGACCTTCGTCATTGCCGCCGACGGCTTCCTGACGGTCAACAAGATCAACGCCACGGTGAACATTGCCGGTCATCAGGGCACGTGGGACTACGATGGCGACGAACATGAGGTCGCCGGTTACGAGATGACCTCCAGCACGCCGCTTTATACCCGCGCCGATTTCGTCTTCAGCGGCGATAGCCTGTTGACCCGCACGAATGCCGGCACCGACAGCATGCACCTTGCCTCCGGGCAGTTCGCCAACATGAATGCCAACTTTGACACGGTGACTTTCATCATCGACCGGGATGGTGTCCTGACCATCGACCCGATTGATGTCACAGTCACGGTTACGGGCCATAGCAACACGGCCGACTACGACAACACCGAGCATACGGTCACTGGCTATGACCTGGTGTTCAGCACGGGCCTCTACCATGCCGAGGATATCGAATTCAGTGGCGACAGCGCGGCTTCGCGTACGTTCACCGGCACCACGAACATGGGTCTTGCCGCCTCTCAGTTCGCCAACCGGAACAGCAACTTCGGCACGGTCACTTTCAATGTGACCGACGGCTACCAGACCATCACGCCGGTCAACGCGGTGGTGACGGTGGTGGGTAACAGCACCGTCTTGGACTATGACGGGCAGTGGCACACCGTGTCGGGTTACACCGTCAGTGCCACTCCGGCCTTCTACAATGTTGACACCAGCTTCACTTTCGGTCCTGCTACCGACAGTGTTGCGGAGCGCCAGGCGGCCGGCACCACCTACATGGGACTCGCCCCCGGCAAGTTCACGAACACGAACCCCAACTTCAACCAGGTCACCTTCAACATCACCGACGGCTTTGTGAAGATCAACAAGATCAATGCCGAGGTGACTGTCACGGGTGCGAGCGACACGCGAGTTTACGACGGAGTCGAGCATAGCGTGAGCGGCTACACGGTCACGACGAGCACGCCGCTGTACCATGCCCTTGACTTGTCGTTCAACGGCACGGCCGAGGCTTCCCGCAAGAATGCCGGCACGACGGTGATGGGTCTCGTTGCAGACCAGTTCGCCAACACGAACGCCAACTTTGAGACGGTGACCGTCACGGTTGTCGACGGTTATCAGACCATCATGCCTGTTGAGGAAGTGTTGGTGACCATCAAGGGCACACAGAACACCGCCGTCTATGACGCGCAACTGCACAGTGTGAATGGCTACACGGTGGTGGTCTCCAACCCGCTGTACACCGAGAGCGACTTCTCGTTCAGTGGCACGGCAGCTGCCGCCCGCACACATGTGGTGGAGAACGCCGACCAGAGCGGTGTCACCTACATGGGTCTCGCTGCCTCCCAGTTTGCCAACACCAACGATTCCAACTTTGTGCAAGTGACCTTCAATGTCACGGACGGCTTCCAGAAGATTGATCCGGCACCTGTCACGGTGCGCATCGAGGGCCAGCACAACAGCGTGCTTTATGATGGCAACGCTTATACGGTTAACGGTTATAGCGTCACGAATATCAGCAACCCGCTCTACACGGAAGAGTACTACACGTTCACCGGCACGGCCACGGCCACGCAGACTCTCGTCGGCACCGCGAACATGGGCCTCTCCGTTGCTGATTTCACCAACAACAATACCGACTTCGACGTTACTTTCGAGGTGACCGACGGTTACATGAAAGTGGAGCCGAACAGTGCGGTGGTGACCATCGTGGGTAATACCGTTACGCTGCCCTACAACGGTGAAGAGCAGATGGTTACGGGATACGTGGTCACCTCTTCGAACGAGTTGTACAATGCGGGTCAGTTCACCTTCTCCGGAGACAGCACGGCGAGACGCACGGATGCCGGCACCACGGCGATGGTACTCACAGCGGACATGTTCCACAACACGGATCCGAACTTTGAGGGCAATGTGACGTTCAATGTGACGAACGGCGCCATCACGGTGAGTCCGCTTGACGTTACGGTTACGGTAACCGGCCGTCATAATACGGCGACTTACGATGGCGAGCCGCACACTGTGACGGGTTACGACCTTGACATCAGCACACCGCTGTATCTGCCGCAGTATGTTGTCTTCAACGGCACGGAGGCAGACAGCACGGCTGCCCGTACCGATGTCGACACCACTTATATGGGACTGTCCGCAAACATGTTTACGGATCAAAGTACGGACAATTTCGCCAATGTGACCTTCCAGGTGGTTGACGGCTTCCAGGCCATCACCCCGCTGGATGTGATGGTGGATGTCGCCGGCCATACCAGTTCGGTGGTCTATGACGGCGAATCCCATACGATCACGGGCTACGAGGTGAGTCCCAGCACGCCGCTCTATACTGTTGCGGACTTCTCCTTCAACGGAGACAGCACCGCGACCCGCACCGATGCAGGTGCCACGAACATGGGCCTCACCCCGAATATGTTCGCCAACACGAACAGCAACTTCGGCACCGTGACCTTCAACGTGACGGACGGCGTTATGACGGTCACCCCGCTCGATGTGACGGTGGCGATTGCCGGTCATACTGCGGAGTTGCCGTTCAACAACGAGGAACAGCAAGTGACGGGCTACGACGTGAATCCTTCCTCGCCGCTCTTCACGACTGCCGACATCCGGTTCACGGGTGACAGTGTCGCGAGACGCACGGAGGTGGGCACCACGGGCATGAACCTTGCCAATACGCAGTTCGCCAACACGAACGGCAATTTCGGCACGGTGACCTTCAACGTGACCGACGGCGCCATCACGATTGTCCCGATGGCGGTGACTGTCACGGTCACCGGTCATAGCAATGTCGCCTTCTACACTGGTGAGGAGTATGCTGTCAGCGGATTCGATACGGCTTACAGCACGGAGCTCTACACCGCTGCAGACTTCACGTTCACCCCAGCTGCCGACGCGGTTGTCGAGAACGGTCTGGTTACGGCCAAACGCACCAATGTGGGTACGACTTACATGGGCCTCGCAGCCAACCAGTTCGCCAACCACAACCAGAACTTCGATGTCACATTCGCAGTGACGGACGGTTATCAGAAGGTTGAGCCGAACGTGGCGGTAGTGACCGTTACCGGCCGTAGGGATACGTTGGATTACAACGGTGTTGAGCAACAGGTGACCGGCTATGACTGGTCATCGGACAACGCTCTCTATAACGATGCATCCTTCTTCACCTTCTCTGGTGACAGCGCGGCAAGACGCGCGGATGCCGGTACCACGGCTATGGGACTCACCGCCGGCATGTTCTCTAACACGAATCCGAACTTCGCTGAGGTGACTTTCATCGTTGCACGAGACGGAGCCATTACGGTGACGCCGATTGACGTGACGGTGACAATCACGGAGCACAGCGACACGGTGGACTACGATGGCATCGCGCATTCGGTCAGCGGCTACGATATGGCCGCCAGCAATGCGCTCTACACCGGGGCGGACTTCACGTTCAGCGGCACGGACAATGTGAGCGGCACGAATGCCGGCACCTATCCGATGGAGCTGTCGGCGGCAGACTTCGCCAACACGAACAGCAATTTCGCTAACGTGACGTTCGTTGTCGTGGACGGCCAGTTGGTTGTCCGTCCGATCGATGTGACGGTGACGGTGGCGGGTACGAGAAACTCCGCACCTTATGACGGTCAGGTGCATACGGTGACCGGCTTCACGGCCACGGCCAATACGGATCTCTACAAGGTGGCGGATGACAACCGCGACTTCACGTTCAGCGGCAACGCCTCGGCTTCCTGCACAGATGCGGACACCACGTGGATGGGTCTCGTCCCGGCCATGTTCGCCAACACGAACAGCAACTTCGGCACGGTGACATTCAATGTGACGGACGGCTACCAGGCTATCACCCCGATCAACGTGCAGGTGACGGTCACGGGTAACACTGCTACGAACACCTTCGACAATGTTGCCCACACGGTGACGGGCTACGTGGCCACGGCCAATACGGACCTCTACAAGGTGACGGGCAACAACCGCGATTTCACTTTCAGCGGTGTGGCCACGGCCACCCGTACAAATGTGGTGGAAGGCGATGACAACACCGGCAAGACATATATGGGTCTCACTGCCGGAATGTTCGCCAACACGAACGGCAACTTTGGCGAGGTGACCTTCAACGTCACCGACGGTTATCAGCAGATCAACCCTGCCGAGGTGACGGTGACCATCAAGGGTGCCGTTGACAGCGTCCTTTATCTTGACGGAGTGGAGCAGTCTGTGAGCGGCTACGAAGTGGTTTCCATCAGCAACCCGTTATATGCGGAGAGCGACTTCTCCTACGCGGGTGACGAGGACGACACCGTCGCGGCCGGCACCCAAGTGTCCACGTACTACATGAACCTCTCCGCTGGCCAGTTTGTCAACAACAATACGGACTTCGTTCCGGTCTTCAACGTGACCAACGGTCATCTCGCCATCCTTTCCCGCCATGTGACGGTGACGATTGCCGGTAACGCCGACACGGCGGTCTATGACGGCCAGTCGCACTCCGTGGCAGGCTACCGGGTGGTGAGCATCGACCAACCGCACTACACCGAGAACGACTTCACCTTCACCGGCGACGCCACGGCCATCGGCTTAAATGCCGGCATCTATCCGATGGGCCTTGCCGCCGGACAGTTCGAGAACCACAATGCGAACTACCAGGAGGTGACCTTCGTCGTGACCGACGGCTTCTTGACGGTGACTCCGAAACCGGTCGAGGTGTTGGTGACTGGCAACAAGGATACCGCCGACTATAACGGTTCCGCCCATACGGTGACCGGATTCGCGTTGGCCACGGCTGCGGACTTGTATGACATCGGCAGCACCCGATTCGTTGGCACCGTGAACGACAGCACGGCTACCCGCACCGACGCCGGCACCACCTACATGGGCCTTGCCGCCAGCCAGTTCACCAATACGGATGCTAATTTCGAGGTTACTTTCAATGTCACCGACGGCTACCAGTATGTGAATCCCGCCGAGGTGACGGTGACCGTCGTGGGAGGCTCCGGCATGGTGCTTTACAATGGCGGCGAGCAAACGGTGACCGGTTACACGATGACCTCCGATGTTCCGGCCTTTGACCCGTATGCCAACGTGACTTTCACAGGCACGGCTACGGCCTCCGGCACGAACTCAGGCATCTATCCGATGGGCCTCACCGCCGACATGTTCGGCAACACCAACGTCAACTATCATGTCACTTTCAACGTGACCGATGGTCAGTTGAGGATATTCCCCCAAGATGTCAGCGTGATTATTCGCGGTAACGTCCTTTATGTGACAGATGACAATCAGGAACATACGGTACACGGCTATACGATGGAATGTGGCAATGCTTCCTTCGACCTGTCCTGCATCGAGTATGTCGGTGGGGCCGCAGACACTGTCGCCACCGGTTCGGTTGCGGGTGAATACCCGATGGGCCTGACCGCGGATGCCTTCCAGGTGACGTGTCAGGACCCCAACGTGATAGTCGGGATCGAATACGTGTCCGACGGCCGTTTGACGATTCTCCCTGCCGACTCTGTGGTGGTGACCATTAAGGGGCGTCGCGACACGGTGATGTATGACGGGCAACCGCACACGGTGGAGGGTTACGACTGGGTGGCCAGCCATCCCGGCTACACGGCCGACGACTTCATCTTTGACGGTGAAAGTGTCATCACGCGCACCGACGCCGGCACCTATTATACAGGATACACCGGTATAAACTTCCATCCTGCCGCTAACTCTGCCTATCAGCGTGTCGGATTCCGAGTTTTGAACCCCGCTGTTTTGAGGATCAAGAAGATTGACACCATGGTGGTGACGATAGCGGGCAATACGGGCGCGTATCCCTACGACGCCGCTTCCCACACCGTGACGGGCTATACGGCCACGGCCAACTGTCCGCTGTTCGACCCGAACAAGATTGTGCTGAATAATAATGACGCGGCGGTGTCCCGGACACTTGCCGGCACCACCTACATGGGCCTGACCCCATCCCAGTTCCGTTACGATGACGACAACTTCTCCAACGTCATTTTCAATGTCCAGGACGGTTATGTGCAAGTGTCGAAGAAGGCACTTGAGGTGACGGCACCCGAAGATATGGTCTTCAGCAAGGTCTATGACGGCACGCCGTTGACGGTCACCTACGACCAGTTGCGATACAACGGTCTGGTCGGGGACGACACGATCACCACAGGTGTGATCACTTCCGAGAGCGCGGCTGTGGGCACCTACGTGTGCGGTGCGGGCCAGATGTGGGCCTATGCGGACAACGAGGACGGCGTGGCCAATGCCAGCGGCTTCGGCGAGCCGAGTGTCATCCAGAACTATGTGCCGGCGTTCAACGTGACCTTGCGCATCGATCCAGTGACCGACTTCGCATGTCCGGACACGCTTCTCATCCTGCTCACTGAAGGAACTCGCGACACGGTGGTTCCCGCCGCTCTGCTGGGTATGCCCGAGAATGAGCTGCTGCCGCAGTACGCCACGGTCGGCCACAATCTCGATGCGGTCAACCCGATGGCAGCGGGCGAGCATTTTGTCACGTGGACGATCTACGATATTGACGGCAATGCCATGGCCACCTGCGACCAAGTGGTTGTGGTGGACTACCAGCCGTGCGTGAGCGTGGCCTACAACGGATACACGTACCCGGCCGTGCGTATCGGCAGCCAGTGCTGGCTGGCCGAGAACCTGCGCACGACTACGGATGCCGAGGGCAGCGCCATTGCCGACTACCGTGCCTACAGGGACAAGTCCGAGAACCTTGAGAAATTCGGATACCTCTACACATGGTACTCCGCCGTGGGTGTCGCCGAGAACGACGACAATGCCGCACCGGCCACAACGACTGCCGCCAACGGCGAGTCCTATGTCCAGGGCATCTGTCCCGAAGGCTGGGCCGTCTGCAGCTATGCCGACTTCGAGACACTGAGCCTTGAGGTGGGAGATGCGAAACTGCTCAAGGATTCCGGTACTGAGTACTGGAACGCAGGCTTCGGCGGTGAGGAAGAGAACAGCGGCTTCAACTCCCGTGGCGGCGGTTTCTACAATTCCGTCACCAGCCGTTTCGAGGATATCTTGACCGGAGCCCACTACTGGAAGTCGGACGCCACCACAGGCAGCAACCACGCCACCGGTGCTAACGTCTCCTACTACTGTGACCACCCACTGGACGAGAACGCCCTCAAGACAGATCGTCGCAGTGTCCGTTGCATCAAGAAACAATAGAAAATACGCGTTTTGTACAGAGCCGCCATGACTTGGCGGCTCTTTTGGTTAAAAGTTAAAAGTCTAAAACTGAACAGATGTTGAAAGGAAAGAAAATAGTAGTGGTGATGCCGGCATACAATGCCGCGCAGACCCTGAGGAAAACCTACGAGGAAATCCCAATGGACATAGTGGACGAGGTGATTCTCGTGGATGACTGTTCCTCGGACGAAACCGTCGCGGTGGCGGAGTCCTTGGGCATACACCACGTCATCCGCCATGAGACCAACAAAGGCTATGGCGGCAACCAGAAGACGTGCTACCGGAAGGCGTTGTCGCTGGGGGCAGATGTGGTCGTCATGCTTCATCCCGACTATCAGTACACCCCCCAATTGGTGGCCCCGATTTCCTACATGATAGTCAACGGGCTCTATCCGGTGGTGCTGGCCTCGCGCATTTTAGGCAACGGGGCGCTGAAAGGGGGCATGCCCCGCTACAAGTACTTCTTCAACCGTTGCCTGACCTGGTTCGAGAATGTGATGATCGGCCAGAAACTGTCAGAGTATCACACTGGCTACAGGGCTTTCAGCCGTGAGGTGCTGGAGACCATAGACTTCATGCGTGATTCGGACGACTTCGTGTTTGACAACCAGATGCTCGCGCAGATCGTCTATGCCGGTTTCGGCATAGGGGAGATCACCTGTCCGACGAAATATTTCCCGGAGGCCTCCTCCATCAACTTCCGACGCAGTTGCCGTTACGGTTTCGGGGTGCTGCTGACGTCGCTGCAGTTCCGGCTGCAGAAGTGGCATCTGGGGAGTTTCAAGATTTTCGGATCTCGATAGTGTTAGGCGGTGGCCGCCAGCAGAACAAACTCTGTTCGCGGATGTCGGCCGCCGAGGATACGTTGGAACGGTGCGTTCGCGGTGCGGACAAAAGGAGTGTGCGAGGGGACGCGGGAACGTTGCGAAACGGGATTGCGGACGGGCGTGCGTTAGGGATTGCAGCGGAGATGTTTTTTGCTTTTTCAGAAGGTCAAGAGGTTTCGGTTAATGGGATGAGGGCAGATGAAGGCACGCCTATGTGGAGGCGGGAGGCAAAAAACATTGTAGCGAAAAGCCCGACGGCGCGGCGGGTGCGGGTTGGCGTTTTGACACTGAAAATTCCATATAGCCTTATTCCTGGTTGGGGTAAGGCTTTTTTTGGTGTGTACCAGTAGATACTTTTTGACAAAAAGGCTAAGTCTACTCTTACCCTACTTTTTCTATTTGCAGTATCTGAATAAAGGGTTACAAAATTGAGTCCACTTGAAAAAGTCAAGATTAGCTGTTTATTTGTTTCTAACACATTGACAATCAAATATTGCTTTTAATGAAAACCACTTTTTCAAGTGGACTCAAAATTCAAGTTTCGCATGTTAAAAAAAGAAGAAAAACAAGCGTGTGAAGAATGTTTCCGGCCGCAGCAGGCCGCTGCGGCGCGGGCGAACTCCCTTTCTATTTTAGAAGGGGTGCCCGTAGGGCGGGGTAGTAATATAAAACATCAGAATTCCTTGTGAAAAATGACCCTCATCAACGATATTCGAATCAAAGACCATTACGTCCATAATCTCCCTGAAAACAGGACGTTGTTGGGCTATGCTCGCAAGAATCGAAGGGCTGGCAACATGGCCGAGAATGCGTTGGGAAGGCTGATTATGACGCACAACGGGACAAGTATCTGGAAAGTCTCGGTTTGAAGGTGTTTCACATATTACTACCCCGGCCTTCTAAAATAGAAGGGGAATTGTCCCGCATCGGCACACTGTGCCGTGGCCGGAAAAAGCGTGCGGACGCGAGTCTCGGCATCGAGAATGACAACACCTTTGCAAGAAAAGACTTTTTTCTAAGATACATATAGTTGAAAACAACATGCGAAACTTGAAAAATTTAAATTTGGTCAAATTGAATTTACTGGCTTCCACGTAACCTTTTTTTTGTTCTGAAGTGCCGCTGTCATTGATAAAAATCGTATTTTTGCACATTTTTTTGTTGATAACTTTAAATTGATGGTATTATAAAATTGTGATATGAAAAAAGTAATGATTTTCAGACAATTACTGGCTGTAATGGCACTCCTCACACTCTGCGCCGGATCTGTCTTCGCGCAGAATCCACAGCATCATACGGACACCCTTTATTTCCAGGAGTTCGGATGCGACAGCGTACTGCTCTCGGCTAACAATTCCGTCTATTACCACGATACAGTCGTGGAAATCCCTGTCAGCGTGGCCGACCAGGGTGTCATCTATGTCGCCGAATTGAAGGTTTACCGTATCTCTGTGGGACAGAGCTATGCGGTGCGCGACACTGTGGCGGCTCAGGTGTGCCGTGACAATCTGCCGTATGCTTTCCGAAAGAATTTCTATACCGAAACCGGCGAATACTGGATTAACTCCTCCTCTGTGGCCGGATGCGACAGCGCCCTGACTCTTCTGCAATTGGAAGTCCTTGACGGCCTGCATGAAGTCGTTGACCTTGCACTCTGCTACGACCAGCCTTCGGTACTCTATGACGGAATCACCTTTTCTGTACCGGGCGAATACAACCTCCCCCTTGGACCAGACAGTAACGGATGCCCCATGGTGCGCACCTACAGAGTGACACGCTATCCGATGCAAACCGACACGACCAGGGCGACTGTCTGTCAGAACCAGATTCCGTATTCGTTCCACGGACAGCAGTTCGACACCTCTGGTACCTTTACGATTCCCTATACGGACGAACGTGGCTGCACTGCCGCGCATGTCCTGCAACTGACGGTGAACCCTTCCGAGTCGTTGCGTATCACGGAAACGGTGACGGTCTGTTCCGTCGATTTGCCGTACTTTTATCACGGCATCCCCATCAGCACGGCGGGTACCCACTATGTGACCCTCAAGAACCAATATGGCTGCGACAGCGTCCTGCTGACGCTTGTGCTGAGTGTGACCGGAGCTTTGGTTAATGAGGAGACCTTGACCCTTTGCGCCGAAGACTTCCCGTACTCGTACGACTCCGTCCATGTGTTCACCGCTCCGGGTACCTATACCATCGACAACGAACCCGATTCGGTTTGCTTCCAATATACGGTGCTGACCCTCAACCAGTATCCTTCTGAGAGGGACACTGTTGTGGTGTGTACTCCTGAAAGCAGCTACACTTTCCATGACAGCACCTTTACGGCCTCCACTTTCCACACCTTTATTGACACGAATAGTACAGGATGCTTGGACTACCATTCCTTGCTGCTGACCCTGAATCACCAGGTGGCCTACGACACGACCGCCATGACGGTCTGCGCCAGCGAGCTGCCGGTCAGCTATTACGGTCAGACCTGCAGTGTGCCGGGTTATTACACACATGTGCTGAAAAACAGGCAGGGATGTGACAGCGCTTCTGTCACCCTCAACCTGCTTGTGATTCCCAACCCGACAATCACAAACTATGTGACGGTCACCCGCAACGGCATTCCGTATGCATATCACGGAAACAGTTATAGCGAAAGCGGTGTCTATACGGTGCGTGTGCCCGTTGACCCCTCTTCCACGACGCAGTGCGATACGTTTTACACCTTGAACCTCACGGTGCTGCCGATTTATCTCGTGAACATGGACACGACGGTCTGCGCCAACGAACCTGTGGAATTCCTCGGCGACACGCTCACCACGGCGGGTGAGCACCGTTTCACCTACCACTTCAGCGGGTATGACAGTATCGTCACCTTGACCGTAAACCACCTGCCCACCTATCGGGATGAGGTCATTCCTGTGCTGGCGGACGAATACGACCTGCCTTACGTTTTCAACGGGGTTTCCTACACGACTCCGGGCTATCACGAGCAAGTTCTCCAAACGGTGTCGGGCTGCGACAGTGTGGTCTCCATCTTGCTGACTATCAATCCGGCCGTTGTCAACAATGACACCATTCTCAGGGAGGCATGTTCCAACGACCTGCCTCTGACGGTGTTCGACAGCCTGTTGACGCAGGCCGGCACTTACCGTTACATCACCCGTGCGGTCTCCGGTCTTTGCGATTCTGTCTTCTATGTCCGCTTGGAGGTGAAGGATTCTCCAACGCTGTTGATTGCCGACACGGCTTACATGTGTGCGGGCAGTGCGGTGACTTTGACGGCTCAGTCCACGGGCAGTTCCTATTCGTGGAGTAACGGCGGCACGCAGTCGTCTGTCACGGTGACTCTTCCTGGCGCCTACTCGGTGACGGTTTCCGGTGCCAACGGATGTACGGCCGTAGACACGGTTCAGGTCATTGACGCGCCGCTGCCCAATGCTTGGATTTCGGGCAGTAACAATGTCTGCGAGGGCAACAGTTTGTTGCTGAGGGCAATGGGGGGCGCCTCCTACGTTTGGGGGGACGGCAGCACGTCGGATTCCCTGCGCATAGCCCCGTCGGAAAGCACCACCTACTATGTGACGGTCACGAATGTTTACGGTTGTTCGCAGACGAAGAGCACCACGGTGACCGTGAATCCGCTGCCGGAGTTGACCCTTGCGGGCAGTACCAGCATATGCGAAGGCGAGAGCACGACGATTGTCGTATCGGGCGGCATTGGCTACCGTTGGAGCAACAACTGGTTCGCCGACCGCATCACGGTGTCGGCGGGCGGCATCTACACGGTGACGGCCAGTGACATGAACGGATGCCAGAACACGGCATCGGTGACGGTGACGGTGCATCCGCTGCCGGTCATGAGGATCAATGGCCGCACGACCATCTGCCAAGGCGGCAGCACCACGCTGACGGCTTCAGGGGCGACCTCCTACGAATGGAATTCCGGCGAATTGTCTCAGTCTATAACCGCTTCTTATGTTGGTAGTTACACGGTTACCGGCAGGGATCAGCACGGATGCTCGGCCTCGAAGAGTGTGACGGTTACCCAATCGCCGGTGACGGCCAGCATCACGGGCAACCGGAGCTTCTGCCATGGGGAGAGCACCACGCTGACGGCCACGGGTGATGCGGGCAACACTTACCGTTGGTTCGACGGAAGCACGTCGGCCAGCATCAACATCACGACTCCCGGCCAGTACACCCTCACGGTGACGAATGTGAACGGCTGCACAAATACGCTCTCCGCGAATGTCAACGAATATTCCATCACCGCGCCCACCATCAGCGGCACGCTGACCATCTGCCAGAACCAGACCACCACGTTGCGCGCTTCCGGCGGTAGCAGTTATGTATGGGACAATGGCAGTACGCAGCCTATGATTACGGTAAACGCGACCGGAACCTATTCGGTGACGGCCACCAACTCCTACGGCTGTACGGCCACTACATCGGCCACCGTGTTGGTGAACCCGATTCCGACGGTCAATGTGCTTGGCAACTTGGAAGTCTGTAGAGGGGAGAACGTCACCCTGACCGCCATCTCATCCGCCGGCACCTATAACTGGAGTTCAGGGCAGAATACGGCCTCCATTTCGGTGACTCCGGCCATCAACACCACCTACACGGTGCTGGTGACTGACGAAAACGGATGCGTCAATACAGCCTCCACCCAGGTGACGGTGAAGTCACTCCCCATGCTGTATGTCACCGGACCGTCATCGGTCTGCCAGGGTGACACGGCCACGATGGAGGCCACAGGAGGTGTGGCTTACCAGTGGAGTACTGGCCAATATACCCCCTCCATCGCTATAACGACCGCAGCCTCCTATACCGTAACCGCCACAGGGGCAAATGGTTGCACCGCTGTCGCCACCAAAACCCTGACAGTCAACCCACGACCGGTTGCCACGGTGACGGAGACCGAATCTCTCTGTGCCGGCGGGCAAGTTCAACTGTCCACTGACGCCCCGGTGGGTTGCACCTACACGTGGTCCACGGGCAGCCACCAGAGCCGTATTACCGTCAGCGAGGCTGGGGACTACACCGTGACCATCACGAACGCCAACCAATGTTCGAGGGTGTATCATGCCATCGTCACGGTTTATAACCCGCCTCAAGTGAACATCATCGGCAACAATTCCATCTGTCTGGGACAGAACACCACGTTCACGGCCACTGGAGAAGGACAGCTTCAATATAGCTGGAGCAATGGGGATCATAACGTGACCACCACTGTCAGTGAAGCGGGCCAGTACACGGTGACGGCCACAAACGAATATGGCTGTACGGCCACAGCCTCCCGGGGACTGGTGGTGCATGAGCTGCCGTCGCCGCAGATTTCCGGCTCCTTGACTGTCTGCAAGGGCAGCAGTACTACGCTGACGGCCACGGGCGGCATCGCCTACTACTGGAACACGGGAGCCACGGGCGGCAACCTTACCGTTTCGCCCACCTCTACCCAGTCCTATTCGGTGACGGCCTCCAACGCCTACGGCTGCATGTCGAGCCAAGCGGTCACGGTGTCGGTAAATGCTCTCCCGGAAGTGACTTTCAGCGGCAACCTCAATGTCTGCGCCGGGTCGGTTACCACGGTGACGGCCTTCGGCGCCAGCACCTACAGTTGGTCCACAGGGTCGCAAACCAACAACATCGTCGTCGGCAGCACGGGCTATTACTTCGTGACCGCCACCAACTCACAGGGCTGTGCCAAGAAAGATTCCGTCTATGTGAGGTTCAACCCGAAGCCGCAGGTGCAGATCCTCAGCGACAACCATATTTGTGCCGGCACAGTGGCCACGTTGACGGCCACGGGTGCAGGGAGCTATCTGTGGAACACCGGCGAGACGGCCGTGCAGATTGCGGTCTCCCCGGAGACCACCACCACCTATAGCGTCGTGGGCACCGATTCCAACGGCTGCACGAATACGGTCTATAAGGTCGTGAACGTGGAAGCCCTTCCCGATGTGCAGATCCTCGGTGGTCGTACCATTTGCATGGGACAGTCCACCGTGCTGACAGCCACGGGCGGTGCCTCTTACCAATGGAGTACGGGCAGCACTTCACAGTCCATAGCAGTTTATCCGAATCTCAGCGCAAACTATACGGTGACGGCTTACAATGCTTTCGGATGTTCGTCCGTCACAACGGCGACTGTTACCGTCAACGTGCTTCCGTCGGTTGTCTTCAGCGGAAGCACCGCCATCTGTGACGGCCAAAGCACCACCCTTACCGTGAGCGGCGGCAACAGTTACGTCTGGAGCACGGGCGTGACGGGCAATGCCATCACCGTCAGCAGTCCGGGATACTACGCTGTCACCGCCACGAATTCCATGAACTGTACCCGCACCGACTCCGTCGCGGTGGTGGTGCGGGAGAACCCGACAGTCGCTATTGCAGGCCCCGGCCTCGTTTGTGCCGGCAGCCCTGCCGTGCTGACCGCCTCAGGCGCCAGCACCTACCTCTGGCAAACCGGTGAGACAGGAGACGCCATCACTGCCATGCCTGACGGCAGCACCACCTATACAGTCGTCGGCTACGACTCCAACGGCTGTAGTGCCACCTTCACCAAGATGGTCAATGTGGAAGCCTTGCCGGATGTCCATATCTCTGGAAACCTGGCCATCTGCCATGGTCAGTCCACCCTCCTTACCGCCTCCAATGCCGACACCTACTTGTGGAGTACAGGAGCTTCCGATTCCAGCATAACGGTGTCTGCATATGGTGCCTACACGGTGACTGCCACCTCGGCCAACGGTTGCCAGGCAGCCGCCTCAGTGACGGTGGTCGATAACCCCGTGCCGGTCTTCACCCTCAACGGGTTGGGCGAGATTTGCGAGAACACAACGGCCGAGCTTTCTGTCTCCGGCGACAACGACTACCTGTGGAGCACGGGCAGCGAAGAGACACACATCACCATCTCCGCTGGTGGTGTCTATTCCGTCACAGCCACCAACGGCTACGGCTGCACGCAAGCGGCCAGCGTGGTGGTGAACCAGTTGCCTGCCCCGATGCTTACCATCGTGGGCGCCACCTCCCTCTGCCAAGGTGACTCTACGATGCTGGTGGCCGCCTCCGATGCCCCGCACTTCCTGTGGAGTACCGGCGACACTACCCAAACCGTCATGGTGACACCCGAGAACACCACCTATACCCTCACCGCCACCGCCGCCAACGGATGCACGACCGTCAGGGAGCACACTGTCCTGACCTTGCCCACCTACAATTATGTCGTGGAGGGCGACATCTGCGAGCATCAAAGCTTCAGCCAGTACGGGTTCGACATCCCCGTGATGGATACGGCCGGCATCTACACCTTCACCCGCGAACTGCAGACCGTGGCCGGCTGCGACAGTGTCATCAATCTCCTGCTGACAGTCAACCCGATGCCGCGATTGGACACCATCAACGGCAATCCGAACATCACACAGTACGGAAATGCCTTCTTCTCCGTCAACAACCCCGAATTTGTCAACAACTTCGAGTGGCGCGTGTCCAACACCCATTGGACGCTGATGAATGGCAATACCAACAATGTCATCCTCGACGCCCCTGTCAACGGCAGCGGCGTGTTGACGGCACGAGGCATCAACAACTGCGGTTTCACGGAAATATCCCTCAACCTTTATTGCAACGTCGGGATCGAGGAACACTCCGAACAGGCGATGGTCACGCTTTATCCAAATCCTGTTCACCAGTCGCTGTTCATCAACTGGGAGAATGCTGCGGGTGTCAGAAAAGTGATGCTGTATAATGAGGTCGGCAGGCTGGTCTGGCAAACGGAAAGTGAGGACACCCATGTGGAGGTTGACTGCTCCCGCTTCGCCAACGGCCACTACACCGTCCAGTTCTACGATGAAAAGGGTAGGAGAGTGGACTCCCGCAAGATTATAGTGAAGAATAAATAAATAGGCAACAGGTAATCGTAGAGACGCAAAATTTTGCGCCTCTACGAACCACCTGGCTTCTATAACCCCTAACCAATAACCCCTAACCATTCAAGAACATGGAATACAACTTCAGAGAAATCGAAAAGAAATGGCAGGCCTTGTGGAAAGAGACGGGCCTGTATAAAACTGAAATAGATAACGCCAAACCGAAGTTCTACGTGTTGGACATGTTTCCCTATCCATCGGGTGCAGGTCTGCACGTGGGGCATCCGTTAGGCTATATCGCCTCCGACATCTATGCCCGCTATAAGAGGCAGAAAGGCTTCAACGTGCTGCACCCGATGGGATATGACGCTTTCGGGCTGCCGGCGGAGCAGTATGCCATCCAGACAGGGCAGCACCCCGCCATCACTACTGAGAAAAATGTGAACCGCTATCGCGAACAGCTCGACAAAATCGGGTTCTCGTTCGACTGGGACCGTTCGTTCAAGACCTGCGACCCGGACTACTACAAGTGGACGCAGTGGACGTTTATCCAGCTCTTCAACAGCTATTACTGCAACCAGGCGAAACAGGCCCGCCCGGTTTCCGAGCTGATGGAGGCTTTTGCCGCCCACGGCACGGAAGGCTTGGATGTGGCACAGACCAAGCCGATGGAGTTCACGGCGGAGGAATGGAACAATGCTTCCGAGAAAAAGCGTCAGGAGATCCTGATGAACTACCGTCTGGCCTACCTCGCCGACACATGGGTGAACTGGTGCCCGAAACTCGGCACGGTGCTCGCCAACGATGAAGTGGTGAACGGCCTCTCCGTTCGCGGCGGCTTTCCGGTGGAACGCAAGCTGATGCGGCAGTGGGTCCTGCGCGTCTCCGCTTACGCCGAACGTCTGCTCAATGGCCTCGACACCGTCGATTGGACCGACTCCCTTAAGGAAATCCAGCGCAACTGGATCGGGCGCAGCGAAGGTGCCGCAGTCTGGTTCCCGTTGGCCAAGGAAGGACAGCTCGATTGGAAGAAAATCTACATGGGAAGCCATATCGAAGGGGTTGAGTGTGAGCGCGCCTTCGAGATTTTCACCACTCGCCCCGACACCATTTTCGGCGTCACGTTCATGGTGCTCTGTCCGGAACACGAGATGATTCCCTCTATTACCACTCCGGAGCAGAAGGAGGCCGTGGAGGCCTATGTCTCTTGGGCCAAGAACCGCTCCGAACGTGAACGGCAGGCGGAGGTCAAGAAGGTGAGCGGCGTCTTCACGGGCGCGTTCGCCATCAACCCCATCACCGAGGAACGCATCCCCATCTGGGTCAGCGACTATGTGCTGAGCGACTACGGCACCGGCGCCATCATGGCCGTGCCCGCCCACGACAGCCGCGACTTTGCCTTCGCCCGTCATTTCGACCTGCCCATCCGGCAGGTGGTCGCACCGTCTGTCGACGAAGTCAGCAACCCGGACACCTGGGAGGAGAGCCTCGACAGCAAGACGGGTGTGTGCGTCAATTCCGGATTCATTGACGGGATGGCTGTCAAGGATGCCGGCAAAGCAGTGATTGAAAGGATTAAGGAGATGGGTGTCGGCTACGGCACGGTCAATTTCCGCCTGCGCGACGCCATCTTCAGCCGTCAGCGCTACTGGGGCGAACCGTTTCCCATATATTATGAGGATGGGATGCCTTATCCTGTCCCGGAAAACGAACTCCCTGTGCTGCTCCCCGAAGTCGACCAGTTTCTGCCCACCGAAACGGGTGAGCCCCCGTTGGCACGCGCCAAGGACTGGACGTACCACGGCTGTCAGCGCGAGTACAGCACCATGCCCGGCTTTGCAGGCTCCAGTGCCTACTATCTGCGCTACATGGACCCGAAGAACGACAAAGCCCTCGTCTCCAAAGAGGCCGACGAATATTGGCAGAACGTCGATCTCTACGTCGGCGGGGCGGAACACGGAACCGGCCACCTTATCTATGCCCGCTTCTGGAACAAGTTCCTCTTCGATATCGGCGTCAGCTGCAAGGACGAACCCTTCCGGAAACTCATCAACCAGGGCATGATACAGGGACGGTCCAATTTCGTCTATCGTGCCGTCAGCACCAACAAGTTCGTGTCGCTCAACCTCCGCAAGGAATACGAAACCACGCCTATCCACGTGGACGTCAATATTGTGCACAACGACATCCTCGACATCGAGGCCTTCAAAAACTGGATGCCCGACTTCAAGGACGCCGAGTTCATCCTCGAAGACGGACAATACATCTGTGGCTGGGAGGTCGAGAAGATGTCGAAGTCGAAATACAATGTGCAGAACCCCGATGACCTGGTGGAGAAATACGGTGCTGACACCTTGCGCATGTACGAGATGTTCCTTGGTCCGGTGGAGATGGCCAAACCGTGGGATACTAACGGCATCGAGGGCGTGTCCCGCTTCATCCGCAAGTTCTGGAAACTCTATTTTGATGGAGAGGGCAACTTCGCGGTTTCCGGAGAAGAACCGACAAAGGCCGAATGGAAAACCCTGCACAAGACCATCAAGAAAATCGAGGAGGACAACGAGCGCTTCTCCTTCAATACGGCGATCAGCGCGTTCATGATCTGCACCAACGAACTCACGGACGCCAAGTGCCGCAAGCGTGCCGTCTTGGAGCCGCTTTGTGTCTTGATGTCGGCCTACGCGCCGCACATCACCGAGGAACTCTGGTCGCTGCTCGGCCACGAAGAGTCTGTGTTGAAGGCTGCATATCCTGTTTATGATGAACAGTATATGGTGGAAGACGAATACCTTTACCCTGTCTCGTTCAACGGCAAGATGCGCCTGAAAATGTCCTTCCCGGCCTCCTACACCCCAAAGGAGATAGAACCCCTCGTCCTCGCCAACCCCGATGCGCAAAAGTGGCTCGACGGCAAGACCCCGAAAAAGGTCATCATCGTGCCGAAGAAGATTGTGAATATCGTGTTCTAAATGTTTAATGGTTAATGGTTAATGGTTAATGGTTAATGGTTAATGGTTAATGGTTAGTGATTAACGGAAAACCTCAATAACCAATAACCAATAACCTATAACCTTTATAAGAATGAAACAGAAGGACTTCGTTTTCAACCTCTGTCTGCTCGTCTTTTTGAACCTCCTCGTGAAGCCGTTTTGGACGCTTGGCGTGGAGGTGGGGGTGCAGAATGCCGTGGGTGCGGAAAGTTATGGGCTCTACTTCTCGCTTTTCAACTTCACCATGCTGTTCTACATGGTGCTGGATATGGGTACGGCCAACTACAACAACCGCAACATCGCGCGGAACACCCATCTCCTCGACAAGCACCTCTCGAACTACATCACCTTGAAGCTCCTTCTTGGGGTGGCCTATTTCATCGTGGTGTATTTGGTTGCGCTGGTTGTGGGCTACCGGGGGTATCAGCTCCGGCTGCTTTTCTGGATAGGGCTGAACCAGTTCCTGAGCGTCTTTCTTCTCTATGTGCGCTCGAACATCTCGGCTTTGCAGATGTTCAAGACCGACAGTGTGATTTCCGTGACCGACAAGCTGCTGATGATCCTCTTCTGCGGCCTTCTCCTTTGGGGGCGCGTCACGGACGAACCTTTCCGGGTGGAATGGTTCGTTTGGAGCCAGACGGCGGCGTATGCCATCACCATCGCCATCGCGATGGCCGTTGTGCTCAGGAAAGCGAAACTAAAGCGGCTGGGATGGAACAGGGCCTTTTTCGTCGCCATACTGAAGCGTAGTTTCCCCTACGCGCTCATCACCCTGCTGATGGCGTGCTACTACCGCATGGATTCGGTGATGCTGGAGCGGATGCTCCCGACGGAGGTGGGGGCGGCACAGTCGGGGATATATGCCTCCGCTTTCCGCCTCTTGGATGTACTCGCGATGATTGCCTACCTCTTCTCGGTCATCCTGCTGCCTCTGTTCGCCAAAATGCTGAAACAGAGGGAAGATGTCGTCCCTATCGTTCGCACCAGTTTCTCGCTTCTTTTCCTGTTCTCGGTCTCTGCAGTTTCAATCTTGTTCGTGTATGCCAAACCGGTAATGCAACTGCTTTATACGAAGCATGTTGTGGAAAGCACTGCCGTGTTCCGCCTTATCATCTTCGGACTGATACCCATCTCTATGAACTATCTTTTCGGCACCTTGCTGACGGCCAACGGCAGCATGAGACAGCTGAACGTTATCGCCGCCATCGGCATTGTCATCAACGTGACCGTCAACCTGTTGCTGATTCCACGTATGCAGGCTTGCGGTTCGGCTGTGGCCAGTTTCTGCACGCAGTTCGTCGTGTCAGTCTTGCAGTTCGTGTTTGCATTGCGCATTGTCGGCATCCCGCTGAGGTCGCTGCCGTGGCTTCGGTGCGCGCTTTTCGTAGCCGTGTTGGTGCCGTCAGTGTGCCTCTCCCCGAACATCCTGCAGGTGCACGTGCTATGGCAGTTGCTTATCTCCGCCTTTTTCGCGGTAGCACTCGCCTTTGCCACAGGACTTGTCTCTGTCAATGGCATTCGCAGTTTGAAATGACACTGCATGTTCAGTCGCAAGGCACAAAACCGCTGCTACGTACGGACGCGATAAGCGCGTCCGCCACTGCCTATAGATTGCTTATAGGCTTACTATAGGTATACTCTTGAGTAAGGGTGAAGGCAGGGTGAAAGCAGGGTGAAGGCAGGGTGAAGGCTTGCTTGGGAGCCTGCAGACAAGCGAAGCGCAGTGTGGGGTCCGAGAAACAAAACACTGTGCGCTGCCTGAAGAACAGCCAACATTATAGGGGTGTAACCGATGCCGCAAATTCCCGTAAAAAATATCGAAAATATTTTTGCGTGTTTCAATAAAAAATGTATTTTTGCGGCTTGGAATATAATGTAAAATAATATAAGTATGAAAAGCAACTTTTCCTCTCTGAAATTAGTGGCCGTTGTTGTTTTAGTGGCCTGTTTCACAATGAGTTATGCGCAATGTGACCAAGGCAACGTCTATGGGCAGCGCCATCAGAAGTCAGGGGTCGCAATCGTCATCCCCGACTCCAACGGCAATTACACTGTGCCGACGGCCGCCATGTCCCTGCCCACATTCAAGGGCGGCAACAAGGCCATGTGCCGTTACATCAACAAGACAAAGAAGTACCCCGTCAATCTCAAGAACCAGAAGATCTCGGGAACCACTACCGTCCAGGCCAAGGTTCTTAAAGACAGCACCCTGACCGACGTTGAAGTTATCCAAAGTTCTGGTTACCAAGAATTCGACGATGAAGCTGTGCGCGTGGTGAAATCATTCCCCAACATGATTCCCTGCACGCAGAGCTGTGAGGCCCGCGACATGCTCGTCCAAATCCCCGTTGTGTTCAACTACGAGGACGAAGTTGCCGCCGACAAGAAGAAAGCCGAGATGGAGGCCGCCAAGAAGGACATCCTCAAGCCTATCACCCTCTATTTCGAGAACGACCGTCCCGACCCGCGCACGCGCCAGGATTTCACCAGCACGGAATACATGGAGCTTTATAACGCCTACATGGCTGCCAAGAGCAACTATGTGACCAACGCGGGGAAAGGCCTCGCCGGCACGCAGAAGTCCAACGCCCAAAACGCTGTCGAGACGTTCTTCAACGACTCCATCCAGACCGGATACGAACGCCTCGTGAAGCTCACGAACTTCATCGTGGAGGCCCTCAAGGACGGGCAGGCCGTGGAGTTCACCATCAGCGGCTTCGCCAGCCCGCTCAGCAACAGCGACTATAACAAGCACCTCTCCTCCCGCCGTATCGAGAGCGTCCTCAACTACATGTCCCGCGCCCATGGCGGCTATCTCGCCCCCTACATCAGCGGCTACAAGCCGGGCCTCACCATCCACAAGGTCCCGGAAGGACAGGTCAACCACACCTTCTCCACCAACGCGACCCGCGAGACGGTCTATGGCCTCCAGGCTGCCAAGGACAGGAAGATTGTTATCGACCGAATCTCCATCCGTTAAGTTGAATCACACACGTTTTTATAAATAAGGGAAAGGGATGCCTGAGGGTGTCCCTTTCTTGATTGGTGCGGCCTATGGAGTGTCGGTCGCGGTTTGGATTGCAGAAGCGGGGGAGGGTACCTGCAAATAGCAGTCAGTCAAAATGTTAAGGCGATTATGTCATTTTTTTTCAAAAAAAATATCACCACCGTATTGTGGATAAGGAAAAAAGTGTATTTTTGCAAGCTTTTTGAAGTGGAATGCAAATGCGAGTGGGAAGCAGGGTTGAGAATCGCGTAACTATTTGATTTCACGGACTGTATGAACATAGGATAGGGCAGAGGCGAAAGGTTTTTATGGTTGCGTTTTATGAAGATAGTTGCATTTTTCTTTCAAAAATGGGCTATTTTTTTTTGGATATTAATAAATGTAAATAAATTTTAGAAGGGATGAAAAAGATTAAAATCACACAAGTTAGAAGCGCGGTTGACAGACCCGCACGTCAGAAAAGATCTTTGGAAGCATTGGGCTTGCGCAAAATGCACCAAACGGTAGAACATGAGGCGACCCCCCAGATCCTGGGCATCGTGGACGCCGTCAAGCACTTAGTCAGCGTAGAAGAATTATAATTAATAACCAATTGAATATCAAAGAGATGGATTTACACAATTTAAAACCGGCAAAAGGATCAACACACAGAGAACGCAGAATAGGCAGAGGACAGGGTTCCGGCAAGGGCGGCACATCCACACGCGGCCACAAGGGCGCGCAGTCCCGCTCCGGCTACAGCCGCAAAATCGGTTTTGAAGGCGGTCAAATGCCTATCTACAGAATATTGCCCAAGAGAGGATTCAAGAACATCAACCGCGTGGAATACAACGCCATAAACGTGAGCACGCTGCAGCAGCTGGCCGAGAAGCACAACCTCGACCGCATCGACCGCGCGGTGCTGGTGGACAACGGCCTTGCCAAGAAAAACGACCTCATCGCCGTGCTGGCCAAGGGTGAGCTCACCGCCAAGTTGCACGTGGTGGCCGACAAGTTCTCCGCCAAAGCGAAGTCTGTCATCGAACAGTGCGGCGGGACCGCAGAGCTTGTGAACGCTCCTGCGGCAGAGTAATTCACCAAAAAGAACCTCCAATGAAAAGATTTATAGAAACCATCAAGAACATATTCAGGATTGAGGACCTGAGGAAACGCATCCTCTACACCCTCTTCATCATCCTGATATACCGTCTGGGTGCGCACGTGGTGCTCCCCGGCATCAACCCCGGAGCCCTCTCCGCATTCAGCAGCGCCGCCCAAAAGGGCCTGCTCGGCATGCTCGACCTCTTCTCCGGCGGCGCGTTCTCCAACGCCTCCATCTTCGCGTTGGGTATCATGCCCTACATCACGGCCTCCATCGTGGTGCAGCTGCTCACCCTCGCGGTGCCCTATTTCCAGCGCCTCGCCAAGGAAGGCGAGAGCGGACGCACCAAGATCAACCAGATCACCCGCTACCTGACCGTCGCAGTCCTCGCCGTGCAGGCCCCCGCCTACATCGCGCAGCTCACCGGCCAGTTCCCCGGCGCCGTCGCCCCCTCGATGCTTGAAACCCGCATCCTCGGCTTCTCCGCATTCGGCATCTGCGCCTTCATCCTGCTGATCTCCGCCACCCTGTTCATCATGTGGCTCGGCGAACGCATCACCGACAACGGCATCGGCAACGGCATCTCCATCATCATCATGATCGGTATCATCGCCCGCCTGCCTTTCGCACTCAAGGCTGAGTTCACCGCCCGTATCACCGAAATGAACGGCGGCCCCATCATCTTCATCATCGAGCTCATCCTGCTCATGCTCATCATCGGCTTCTGCATCCTGCTCGTCCAAGGCACCCGCCGCATTCCCGTCCAATACGCCAAACGCGTCGTGGGCAACAAACAGTACGGCGGTGTCCGCAACTACCTGCCCCTGAAAGTCAACGCCGCCGGCGTCATGCCGATCATCTTCGCACAGGCCCTGATGTTCATCCCGTTGACCTTCGTGAACATCTCGCAAGAGACCACCACGGGCTTCTGGAACAGCTTCATCGACTATAACAGATTGGGCTACAATATCGTGTTCTTCCTCCTGATTATAGCCTTCACCTATTTCTACACGGCTATCACCATCAACCCGCAGCAAATCGCTGAGGATCTGAAGAAAAACAACGGATTCATACCCGGCGTGAAACCCGGCAAGCAGACAGCGGAATACATCGACAAGATCATGTCCCGCATCACCCTGCCCGGCTCCATATTCCTCGGCATCGTGGCCATCCTGCCCGCCGTCGTGCGCCTGTTCGGTGTCAACCAGCAGTTCGCCCAGTTCTTCGGCGGCACCTCCCTGCTCATTATCGTGGGCGTGGTGCTCGACACGCTGCAGCAAATCGAAAGCCATCTGCTTATGCGCCACTATGACGGCCTCACCAAGTCCGGCCGCATCAAGGGACGTACCGGCGGCGGCATCTATGGTAACCGTATCTAATCCAAACCGGAAGGATCAGAGAATATGACGATGTTCAGAAGAGTGAAATACAAGTCGGAAGCCGAGTTCGAGAAACTCAAGGCAAGCGCGAACGTGGTGGCGGTGACCCTGGCCGAAGTGGCCAAGTGCATCAAGCCTGGTGTGCCGCTCACCTATCTCGACCAGGTCGGCGAACAGTGTATCCGCGACCATCATGCGGTACCCTCCTTCAAAGGCTATGAAGGCTATCCGGCTTCGCTCTGCCTGTCCGTGAACGACGTGGTGGTGCACGGGATACCGTACCCGAACACCTACCTCCGCGACGGGGATATCATCTCGGTTGACTGCGGCGCCCTGCTCGACGGCTATCACGGGGACTTCTGCTACACTTTCGAGGTCGGTGAGGTCTCCCGCGAGGACCACCTGCTGTGCAAACGCACCAAGGAGTCCCTCCTCAAAGCCATTGAGGTGGCCAAGGCAGGCAACACGATCGGGGATATTGGCTACACCGTTGAACAATATGTCAAACAGTTCGGCTATGGCGTGGTCAGGGAACTCTGCGGGCATGGCATTGGCAAGGACATGCATGAGCGCCCCGACATCCCCAACTACGGGATAAAGGGCCAGGGCATGAAGATCGAGCCGGGCATGTGCATCTGCATCGAGCCCATGATCAACCTGGGCAGCCATAAGATCTTGATGGAGAATGACGGATGGACAATCCGCACGCGCGACCACAAGAAGTCGGCTCACTTCGAGCACCAGCTGATCATCACCGATCACGGCACGGAAGTCATCTCGTCATACAAACTGTTGGCTGAAGTGATTGGAACTGAAGAATTGTATTAAAAAATAAGAGATATGGCAAAACAAGCAGCAGTTGACATCGACGGCGAGGTGATAGAAGCCCTGGGCAACGGCCAATATCGGGTCCGTTTGGAAAGCGGCCACGTGATCATGGCCCATCTTTCCGGCAAAATGCGGATGCATTACATCAAGATAATCCCTGGCGACAGGGTGCAGGTGGCAATGTCTCCGTATGACTTGACCAAAGGGAGGATAACCTACCGCCACAAAGTGTAGAACCCACGTTTGTCACGACAAAGTTCCCCACAGGTCGGGAGTTGAAGAATCCCGTTAAAGTAAAAAGTAGAATATTAATAATAAAAAGAACAATAAAATGAAAGTAAGAGCATCTGTAAAGAAAAGATCAGAAGATTGCATCGTGGTAAGACGTCATGGTGTGGTGTATGTGATAAACAAGAAGAACCCGAAATTCAAACAGCGTCAGGGTTAATAAAGAGTTCAAATAATTAATCATCATAAAAAAACATTAAAGTAATATGGCAAGAATTGCAGGTATTGATTTACCTAAGAACAAACACGGTGAAATCGGCTTGACCTATATTTACGGAATCGGCAGAAGCACTGCGCAGAAGATTCTGAGCAAAGCCGGCATCAGCTGGGATAAAAAGGTAAATGAATGGAACGACGATGAGTTGGCAATGATTCGTGGATTAGTGAATGAGTTGAAAGTGGAAGGTCCGCTCAGATCCGAGGAGCAGATGAACATCAAACGATTGATGGATATCGGTTGCTACAGAGGCATTCGTCACCGTTTGGGTTTGCCGGTCCGCGGCCAGAGCACCAAGAACAACGCCCGTACGCGTAAGGGCCGTAAGAAAACTGTCGCCAACAAGAAGAAAGCGACCAAGTAGTTATTAATCACGGATAGAATAATATCAGTATGGCAAAAAATACAAAAACAACGAAGAAGAGAGTCGTTAGAATCGAGGCTTCAGGTAAGGCGTTTATCTATGCTTCTTTCAACAACGTGATCGTTTCCCTCACCAACAACGACGGCCAGGTCATCTCCTGGTCATCCGCCGGCAAGATGGGATACAGAGGTTCCAAGAAAAACACGCCCTATGCAGCCCAGATGGTGGCTCAAGACTGCGCGAAAGTGGCCTACGACTTGGGTTTGCGCAGAGTGAAGGTTTACGTTAAAGGTCCGGGACAAGGCCGCGAGTCTGCAATCCGCTCCATCAACACCACGGGTATAATCGTTGAGGAGATCACGGATGTCACCCCGCTGCCTCACAACGGCTGTCGTCCTCCGAAACACAGAAGAGTATAATTATTATTCATCATCGAAAAAACATAGATTATGGCAAGATATACAGGACCCAAAACGAAAATCGCAAGAAAATTCAAGGAACCCATCTACGGTCCCGACAAATATTTCGAGAGAAAGAACTATGCCCCGGGTCAGCATGGTCAGTCTCGCAGACGCACGAAACTCTCTGAGTACGGCATGCAGCTGCAGGAGAAACAGAAAGCCAAATACACCTACGGTATCCTGGAACGTCAGTTCCGTAAACTGTTCCACCAGGCATCCCGCATGAAGGGCATCACCGGCCAGAACCTGATGCAACTCATCGAGTCACGCCTCGACAATGTGGTGTACCGCCTCGGCATCGCCCGGACACGCAACGCCGCCCGTCAGCTTGTCACCCACCGCCACATCACGGTCAACGGCATCATCTGCAACATCCCCTCAATGCTGCTGAGGCCCGGCGACATCGTGGAAGTCCGCGAACGCTCCAAATCCCTCGAGGTTATTGAGAACTCCCTCAGCGGCAAGGCAATGAACTATGCCTGGCTGGAGTGGGACGGCAACCTCAAAGTCGGCAAGTTCATGCAATATCCCCAGAGAGAGGAGATTCCCGAGACCATCAACGAACAGGCCATCGTTGAGTTGTATTCTAAGTAGTAATCAGTGATTAGTGGTTGGTGATACGTGATTTGAGAACCGTTCCCTAAAGAATTTCAGTTCACAGTTCACAGTTCACAAATCACACATCACAGTTCACAAATCACAAAAAACAGACAAAAATGGCAATATTAACATTTCAAAAACCCGATAAGGTCATCATGAATGAGGCCGACGAATTTCATGGCATATTTGAATTTCGTCCGCTGCAACAGGGCTTCGGTGTCACCGTAGGCAATGCACTGCGCCGCGTGTTGCTCTCTTCATTGGAAGGCTATGCCATCACGTCCGTGAAAATCGAGGGAGTCTCCCAGGAATTCTCCTCAATTCCCGGAGTGATGGAGGATGTGCTGGATATTGTGCTGAACCTCAAACAGGTTCGTCTCAAGAACAAAGTAGAAGGTTACTCCTCCGAGAAGGTCTCCATCGTCATCAGCGGCCAGGACACGTTCACCGCAGGCGACATGAACCGCTACCTCAACTACTTCCAAGTGCAGAATCCCGACCTGTTGATTTGCCGCATGGAGCCCACCGTCCGCCTGAATATGGAAATCACCATCGACAAAGGCCGCGGCTATGTTCCTGTGGAAGACAACCGCCAGATGCATGATGGCATTGACGTGATTGCCGTTGACTCCACCCATACGCCGATTCGAAACGTGAAATACACTATCGAACCCTATCGTGTGGAACAGAAAACCGACTTTGAGAAGCTGATTCTGGAAATCGAGACGGACGGATCCATCCATCCTAAAGATGCCATCCAAGAGGCTGCCAAGATCCTTATCCAGCACTTTGCACTGCTCTCTGACGAGAACATATCCCTCGATGCCACCGAACAGAGCGAAAGCCCTGAGGTCTCCGAGGATAATGAGAAAAACATCCGTCAGATTCTGCAAGCCAAGCTGATAGACATGGATCTCTCCGTCAGAGCCCTCAACTGCCTGAAGTCCGCAGAACTTGAGACATTGGGAGACTTGGTGGCGTTCCATAAGGCTGACCTGCTCAAGTTCCGTAACTTCGGCAAAAAGTCACTTGCCGAACTCGAGGAGCTGGTGCACAACAAAGGTCTGGAATTTGGTATGAATGTAGAAAAGTATAATATAGATAACGAATAGAACAATGAGACACGCTAAGAAAATTAACCATTTAGGAAGAAAAGATGCACACAGAAAGGCCATGATGTCCAATATGGCAACCTCTCTGATTATGCATAAGAGAATCAGCACTACTTTGGCTAAGGCAAAGGCGTTGAGAACATACGTGGAACCCATCGTGACCCGCTCAAAGGAAGACACGACCCACTCACGTCGTATGGTTTTCTCTGAATTGCAGAACAAGTATGCTGTGACTGAGCTGTTCCGTGAAATCTCCCCCAGAATCATGGACCGTCCCGGCGGTTATACCCGCATCCTGAAGACCGGATTCCGCAAGGGTGACAACGCCGAAATGTGCATCATCGAGTTTGTGGATTTCAATGAAACCTACACGGTGGAGAAAACCAAGAAGAAATCTACCCGCACGCGCCGTAGCAGCAAAAAAACCGCTGCTCCCGCTGAAAACGTCGCAGAAGGGACCCAGGCAGCAGAAGTTGAAGCTCCTGCCGCTGAGTAATAATGGTAGTTAATATGTTGAAAAAGCGGTGTTCTGAAGACATCGCTTTTTTTGTGTGGAATTTTTAATAAACGATTATTTGGAATTATGGTTATATTGGAAAGACCCTTTGCATCTGACATGATGGTTGAAACGATAATGAAAAACAACCTGCCAGTGCTGCGTAATGAGATGTCCGCATTGCGCGTCCCGTCCGGTAATATCTTGGATGATGAAGCATTCAGTGATATGTACAATGAGGTTGGGAAACTATATACCGTCTCCGAGAATGCTCTCGGATGGATTTACGAACATATCACGGACAAACCCTTTTTGGACAGTATCTCTTTGGTGAAAGACAAGTCCGCATTCAGGGGCATTTGCCGGGACATCTATCCTGATTTTTTCTTCAAAGAGGTGGGAATCAAAGAGCTGGAAAATCTTGACACAAATGCTCTCGTGTTCCCTTGTGTCATCAAGCCCTCCGTCGGCTTTTTGAGCAAAGGCGTCTTTGTGGTGCGCACTCCGGAGGATTATCATCGCGCAGTGGAGGCGTTGTTGCGCGACTTTGCCAACGCCAAGGCCGATTTCCCTGAGTTTGTGGTCGGCCGTAGCCGTTTCCTCATCGAGGAGTATATCCATGGCGAAGAATTTGCCGTCGACACCTACTACGACGAAAATGAGACTCCGGTGATTCTGAACATCTTCCACCACAAGTTCATCGACGAGTCAGACACCTCCGACCGCCTGTATATGACGAGCCGGACGCTGTTCGACCGTTATGAGGAGTCGTTCACCCAGTTTCTGACGAACCTCAACCGCACGTTGCATCTCCGTAACTTCCCCATGCACATAGAGTTCCGTTATGATGGCAAAAAGGCGGTGCCGATAGAGATTAATCCGTTGCGTTTCACTGGCTTCTGCCTGAATGAGTTGCAAGTGTTCATCAGCGGCTGTCACCCGATGCTCTCCTATCTGCGCGGGACGCATGTCTCTAAAGAGGAGATGTGGAAGGAAAAAGAGACGCTTACGTATGCTTTCACGGTGCTTGACCTGCCTGCTGGTTGTGAGGAAATGGCCTTTGACGAGGCGAAATTCCGTGCCGATTTCCACGATGTCATCGATGTGCGTGTCGTGCCCGACAGAACCTCCGGGGTGGCGGCGACCGTCTTCCTCAGGACTGAGACTTCCAATGAGAGCGCTTTCGATCCGATCATGAGTCTGGATATGCGTGAGTACATGAGATAGGGTTGTGCAATTTTGCGTTTCCGTCGGAAATGCCATGCGCATCCCTACTTCGCCCTTCGCCATGCAATGAAGTTCACGTTAGGGGCATTTCCCCATACGCGAACGTTACCCCAGGACTGGAGACCGCTGTTGTCATCGCGAAGGAATCCATAAGCGTCACCACCGGTGAGTGCGAGGGCGTTCTCCACGCCGAGATCCTCCAATGCCTGCGCGAAGTCGTGGAACGACTCTTTGTCAAGGCTGCTGATCACCGTGATCCGGCCTTCCAGTTCGCAGAGGGCATGCCGGAGGGCTTTCCCCTTGGGCTTGTTCTCCACCATCTGGCCGTTTTCCACCAACGGGTACTGGCGGAAGAAGTAACCCTCCTTGTTGATGGCTTCCTCGAACAACGGGGTGCTTTCCGCCATGCCGAGTTGGATGTTGTCGTCCAGTATGGCGCAAAACCCCTTTTTGGCGACGCCGCGCGACAGCAACTCCCCCTTGCATACGAAAGCCCCCACAATCCCGTGGTTGTCGGCGCGGATGTCGGCGGCCTGGAAAGTGAGGAGTAGGCTTCCGTCGGTGCTGTCGGGGATGCCGACAATGAGTTCGGGCAGGGCGTTCACGGGCGTGCGGAGACGCAGCGGCACATCGTTGACGGTCGTGTCGCGGACGAGCACGACGGCGCTTCCGGTCTTCGAGACCGTCGGGGGGACGGCAACAGTTTCGGATTCAAGAGCCTGTCCAGCGGCAGGGCGTTTGGGCCGGCTGCCGCCTTTCGTCACAAAAATGATGACGAGGGCAAGGAACAGCCAGACAGCTGCGCAGACCGCCCACACCCACCATCGTTGCCAGAATGGCTTGCGCGGTGCCGGCACTGTCTGTTTCTCGTTCCCGATGATTCGGATTTCATCGTCGTCTATATCGTCAAAATGTTTCATCGTTATGTTCTTTTTCGAAATACTCCTTCAGTTTTTTCAAGGCTTCTTTAGAGGCCTCCAGACTGAATTTGAAAGTGCGGCAGTCCGACAGGATGAGCTGTTTCTTTGCGGGGTTGATGTAGTGGATGAGTTTCAGGTTGACAATCAGGCTCTTGCCGATGCGTGCAAACTCGTCGGGCCTTTGGAACTGCTGGTGGATCATCTCTTCGAGGATGCCTAACTGCACGGTGACGGTGCGCTTTCCCCCGTCGCAGGTGAAGATGTCCGAGTAGTTGCCCTCGCTCTCGATATAGGCCAGGCCCTCCGCCGGGATGCGGACCAGCTCATTGGCGTTGGATATGGTCAGAAAGTCGGACATCGTTCCAATTTTTCGGCGCAAAGATACATTTTTTTAACCATAAACCATAAACCATAACCCTTAACCGTCAATAATACCACACGCTTTTCCGCCATTCCGCCGTGCAAAGCGGGCTGTAGTCGTAATCGCTGGCGCGGTCGCAGAGCAGCTCGCGCACTTCGGGGATGAACTCTTTCTCGGTGGAAGTGTACGTGTACGATCCCCACGTGACGGTATTTTTAACCTCATGCTCCAGCGCCTTCCGCTCCCGGCTGTGCAGCACCTTGCACTTGGTGGTGAAGAGGTCATCCCTGTCATACTGTAAAGCCTTGTCTAACCACTTGTCCACCCGCCGGTGCACATCCGCTTCGATGGACTGGTCGTCATCCGATTCTTCCCCGAAGTTATGGTAGCTGTAGTTCCATCCGTTCTCGTAGTAGCACAGGGCCCAGGCGTTACCGATGGTGCTGCGGAAGAGTCCCACGGCATAGGCGTAGGCGGCCTTGGCCCGCATTTCCGCTGAAGAGTCTGTCTCGGCCATTTTCCGCAACCGCAGCATCAGCTGGCAGAAAGCCTTTTTGCCGGCGTTCCGGTCGTATTCTGCCGCCGGGTTGAAGGGCAGCCCGAAGTTCGCCTTGTTCAGCTTCCGCGTGATCCAGCCTTCGGCGAACGGGTTGCGGTGCTTCGTCCCGATATAGTCGGCGATGTTCTGCTTCTTCGGGAAGTCGGGGGACATCTTGCGCAGATAGACCAATGCGGAGTCATACTGTTCCAGCCGCATGTGTTTGGTCGCAATCAGCTCGTTGTAGAAGCTGGGGTCGCGGTAGCTGTGCTGCAGGACGAATTTCTCTGCCGCCGTCCTGCCGCCCGACCGCATGAACCGCAAGTATTGCCGTACATTGGCGATGCTGGTGGTGTCCATATAGCTGAAGAACATAGTGCCGTAGTCGAAACTCTTCCGCCAGGAGATGGAGTCGGCCACTTGGAAGTTCCTCGTTGCGAGAAGAGTGCCGTAGTCGTGCTCGTGCAGGTAATCGAAGTCGCTTTCGAAAAGCACCACCTCCCGGTAGAACGGCGGGTGGAAATAGACGGTGCATCCATCTTGGTTGAGGCCCTCGCGAAGCAGTCCCTTCCGGGCGAATTCCCGCTCTTTCCTGTCGTCGTTGTCCATCATGATTTCCTCGTACAGGTTCAGATAGGCCAAGCTTTTGAACGCCATCCCGCGCCGCTCGAAATGCGGGATGACGCCTAACAGGATGGTGCGGCGCAGTATCTTGATGTGGTGGAGGGCTGTGAAGTTGGTGTCTTCCGGAATGGCAGTGCCCATGTCATACTCCCACCAACGTGGCACGCCCTCCTTGTTGATGGTGCTCACTAACCATTTCAGATCGGGGAGAAGACGAGCCTCGTAGTCGGCGTCGATGTCGTTGCGGGTGCTGTTGAACACGAGTCGCATCATGCGGATGTTGTCCTTCACGGCGTCGCTTCCCCGCAACCTGTTCGCCTCAGTGATGAGCCGCAGGGCGGTGTCGGTTTCCCCGTTGATGTAGGCGAGGGCGGCCTTGGCGGAGACCCACAGGGCTGGGTTGCGGTTCTTCCTTTCACGCAGGATCTCGTCCGCCAGCGCGTTGAAGGCCTCCGACTTCCGTCTGTCGGGAATCTGGCAGAAGTGCGGGTTGCTATAGCTGTAGGGAGGCTCGTAACTCTCGTGACTGCATTGGTCGAAGTAGGTGTTGACGAACTCCTGTACCATAAACTCAAATGCCTTGCTATCAGGCTCTTTCTCATAGATTTTCCGCAAGACCTCCACATCGTAGTGGAGCCTCGGGTCGTAGAATCCGATGCTGGCATAGACGATGGCCGCCTCCGCATCGCGGTCCACCCGCCGCAGCGCACCGCCGTAGTAGTTCAGGCATTGTCTCCGTAACACGCTTTCCGGCACTTGTTTCCCGTAACGTTCCCAAAGAATTATACATCCTTGATAATCATTTGCATAGAAGCACTTACGGATGACCTGCAGCAGGAAACGGTTGCGGAGGTCAGGGTCGGAGCAGCTGCGGATGGCACCCTCGTTCATCGCCTTCACCTGCGAGATGCTCAGGTCGTATGGCGGCAGGTCGTCTTCGTCATACCAATACCGCTCGCCGGTCTTTTCGCTGTAATACCAGACCGACTGCTCCCACACCGCCTGATGGATGTAGGCTGTGTCGGTGGTTTTCAGCAAGGTCCAGTAGCGGACGGCTTCGGTGTCGTGGTGGTCGTAGAGATAACGGAAGAACTTGTTAGTGGTTTGATCGTTAAGTAGATATACGTCATATAACGCCTTCTCCACCTCTTTGCGCGTCACCGACTCTTTCACGCGGTTGTGCCAGAAGGCGATGTTCTCTTCGCGGAACGCCAGGTTAAGCTTTTGCTGCCACTCCATGGCGGGGTAGTTGTGTCCGGTGTAGAAAAACCAGTGCCATTGCGGTTCGATAGGGGAGGGCTCGCCGCAGGCAGCGGCGGTCAGACTGCCGACAAGCAGGATGCCGCTAATCAAAAAAAGCCTTGAGTTCATCGTCGTTGTATTTTGAAAGTTGCACGGAATCCAAATGATAGAGCACGATGGGCATCTTGCCGTAGTGTTGTTCCACCAGATCCTTCGCCTCCAGGATGGTCTTGGCGGACACCTCCTCGTGTCGGATATACTTCAGGGCGTTGTCGGGAACCTCCCCGAGAATCTCGTACATCCCGTTGTCCAGCTTTTTCAGCATGGTGGAGTCGTAATTGTCGTAATCGTTTTGGAACCGGTTCAGTCGCAGAAACGACTTTTTGGCATCGAACTCCACGGTCCAGCTGTAGGCGGGCAGGGCGAGTTTCAGCGGAAGCGCATAGTTATTCAGGTACTTCACGTAAGGCTGCACGTCCTTGGGGTCGAGAATGGCGTTCCGGGTGTTGAAATCCTTGAAGTCGCCGGTGTTGTAGCACATCAGCACGCCGTAATCGACAGCAGGAGGAGTTTGCGCGAGCTGGTGCAATCTGATGGTGGAGGAGACGGCGATGTCCTTCCCGAAGTATTTCTCCAGTGCCTCCCGCACCTCGACGAGAAACTGGAAGTAGGCCTTGCGGGTGCTGGTGGTCCAGTCGCAGTCGAACTGCACTTCCTTGATTTCGAGGCTGTTTTTGACGCACATCGCGTGGATGCGGTGCGCCAGGTGGTCGGTGAAGGACTCGTATTCCACGATGGCCTCCGGGGTGATGAAGACCACCGGCACGACGTTGAATTGGCGAAGCGTCTCGTCGTCGGAGAGCGTGATGGTGGCCACGGGTCGGCATTTGTCGTGGTCGTTCCACCCGTAGTTGGGCTCCACGTCGAAGAATCGGATGTACATCGTTTGGATGTTGTGGTCATCGAGGAACCGTTTCTCGTAATTATTGGTGCTGTACCAGGTTTGCCAGTAATAGACGGAGTTCTCCCCGCTATACAGCTTGTTGTACGGGTTTTTGTGGCGGCAGCCGGTCAGGCACAAAAACACGGCGGCGCACATCAGGATGGTTTTTCTCATTGCCTTGGTTTTTGAAATACGCGGCAAAGATAGCATTGTCCCTTGCCGGTCGTGAACCGTTGAGGCTCCCGTTGTATGAAATGGGTGTGATGTTGTATGAAATGGGGTTGAGGTGCTGAACCCGTGGAAGTTCGTTTTCTCCTGCACGGTGGCGCAACAGTGCGTTGACGAAGGCGATGTCCTCCCGTCCAAGTTATGCAAGAAGAGGGTGTGCCAAAACGAGACTTTTGACACACCCTCAATCTTGCGGGGCGGATTCCCAGCTGTGTGGGCGCACAGCCTTCCGCCAGCCGACATTTGTTCGGCGTATTATTCCACCTATATCGAAAGGGATTTGCGCCAGCTAATCAATGTGAAAAACTTATCGTCGTTCACGCAGTTCATCCGACTTTCAGCCGGCAGAGGTGGCTGCATGTTCGTCCCTTCAGACATGTCCAACGAAATCGGGGTGGATATGAAGACCATCCAGCATTGGAATAGTATTCTTGAAACCTCATACATTACATTCACGTTGCCTCCATGTTTCCGAAATATCGGGAAACGAATCGTGAAGACTCCCAAGCGTTACTTCTATGACACAGGGCTTTTGTGCCATCTTCTTGGCATAATGAACGAGGCGAAACTGTCAACGCATCCGCTCAGGGGGCAGATTTTCGAAAACTATGTGGTTTCTGAGATGATGAAACAATTTTACCACCGTGGCAAGTCGCCCCATCTTTATTTCTATCGTGACAAGTCACAAAGCGAAGTGGATATGATAGCCGAGAGTTCTTACAGCAATCTGTCGGCTTTTGAGATTAAATCGGCAAGCAATTGCCATACTGCGTTTTTCAAGGGCCTGGACTATCTGAGGAAATTGTACGGTGAAAGCGTTGTGGATACTCAAGTTTTATACGACGGAAAGCCCCAATTCCTAATTCCTAATTCCTAATTCCTAATTCCACTTTGTAATCCCCCACCGTCATCGTCTCCCGCTCGAACGCCACGCCGACCTTCACGACCTGGCGGCCTTCGGTCTCGTAGGGCAGGGCATAGTTCTTGCTGTTGATCTGGTCCAAGGCCTCCTGCGCCGTGCCGTTCGCCTTGAGTTCGAGGACGTAGGTGGTGTCGGGCATCTCCACCACAACGTCGGTGCGGCCGCCCGCGCACTTGACTTGGGTGCGCACATAGACGTTGAGCATCGAGAAGATCAGGTACAGCGACCATTCGTAGAACCCCTCGTAGTTCTTCACCTGCTCCAACTTCTTTTGGAAGCCCTCCACGTAGGGCAGTCCGGCGAAGTAGGCCTTCATCTCCTTCATGGCGAGGTCGATGTCGCGCTTTCTCAGGGCGCGCCAGAACTTCAGGGCGAAGCCATCCTGCACGTAGCTTCCGTCCAGCCCGATGTAGGTGGGGATCAGCCCGTCGATGAATCCCGTGCGGACCTCGTTGTTCGGGATGGACAGGATATAGGAGTTGGACTCCCGGTCGTACTCCTTGATGGTGAGGTATCCGGTTTGGTAGAGCAGCGGCAGGGCGGTGTTCATGGCCTCCGGGGGGCGGTCGAAGGCGGTCGCCGAGGCTTCGATGCGCTCCAGCGTGGTGATGTCGGTGCGGAAATGCTGCATCTGGCGGATGAGGAAGGTGGGCGTGCCGCTCTCGAACCAGTAGTTGGCGATTTTACGTTGGTTGAAGCTCTTGAGCAGGCTGAACGGATTGTACAGGTCAGGCGATTCTTCCGAAAATCGGTAACCGTCGTACTGTTTTTTCAGTTTGTCGTGCATCTCCTCGGGGGTGCATTCGTACTTCTCGGCCAGCATGGCGATGTCGGGGACCATATCAGTGGCGAGTTCCTCCTCTGTGATACCGCAAATGGCGGCGTACTTGGCATCCAGCGAGATGTTGGTGAGGTTGTTGATGGTGGAGAAGATGCTGAGTTGCGAGAACTTGGTGATGCCGGTGATGAAGCAGAAGCGGATCATGGCCTCGTTGGCCTTGAGCTGGATGAAGAACTCCTGCATCACGTTGCGGAAACCCTCCAGCACTTGCGGAATGTGCAGTTTGTCCAACAGCGGTGCGTCGTACTCGTCGATGATGACGGCCACCTGCTTGCCCGTCTGCTTATAGGCGCGACGGATAAGTCCCTGGAGTTTCTCGCCGGGGGTTTTCTCGCGTTCATTCGTGCCAAACATTTCCCCTATGGGTTCAAGCATCAGCGACAACGATCGTTCCAACTCATCTGGTGAGGGTTTGTTCTTGACTGTGCTCAAATCGACATGAATGACAGGATACGATTCCCATTCTGTCTCCAAGTCCATGATTTTCAACCCCTCGAAGAGTTCTTTTTGCCCTTTGAAATACGAATCCAGCGTGGTTGTCAGCAGCGATTTGCCGAACCGGCGCGGCCGGCTGAGAAAGACGAAAGGACTCTCCTTGGTCATCTTCCAAACCAAATCTGTTTTGTCGATATAGAGGTAGTTCTCTTTTCTCAGCCTCTCGAAGGTCTGGATGCCGACGGGGTATTTGCGGGCGTTGTTCATAGCGGACGATTTTGACGCGGCAAAGATACGTTTTTTTGAGATAGGGGAAGAAATGGATGGCGGATTCCTGACCTGTGTGTGCGACGGTGGCGAGGTCGCGCAGACGCGTCACTTCCCTTCCCGCCGCACTTCCGTGAGCCCGCCCTTGTTGCCCGCCACGAAGAGGGTGGGGGCTTTGCCGTCGCGCACGAATTCGTCGAGGTAGAGGGGCTCGCCGCTGACAAGGCAGGAGCAGTGGAACCTGTCGCCGGGCTTCAGCTTGGAGTTTTCGCTTTTCAGCACTTCGAAACGACCCGCTCTAAGGTGCTTGATGATCACGCGCCGGTCGGGCGATCAGGCGATGAGCACTCTCTCGCAAGCGGGAATGTCTTTCGGGAGTAGGGCGAAGCTGAGCGCGGGGTTCGAGGATTCGCCGGTGCGGTTGTGGTTGGCGCAGAAGTCGTCCCAGTCGCGGAAGCCCACACAGCGGGCCAAGATGGAGAGAGTGGAGTAGCGGGTGGTGTCGTAGCCGTCGATGTAATCCCAGATGCGCTTGAGGTTGGTCAGGCCGAGGGTCTTCTTGCAGCGCTCCTGGATGATGCCGGTGAGGAACTGGAAGTCGGCCGGGGTCTTCATCTTCCTTGAGACGGATTCCTCCACCATTTGGCGGAGCTGCAGAATATCGGGTTCGTTCGGGGACATAGGCTCAGATTATCGCGAGGCAAAAGTACAAAAATTGCGGTATGAGCGGGTGGTTCGTTTTGGCCCGAAATGCGCTGGCGTGTCAGGGCGAAAAGGAGGGCTCATGGCAGGCTTCGAGGAAAAGGCGCAGTCCAAAAAAAGAGGGTGTGCCAAAAAGCGACTTTTGACACACCCTCTTCTCGATTGGTACTCACTGTAAGTCAGAAATGTCTCAGTATCCGAAGATCTCCTCCAAGGACAACGTCGTGACCTTGCCGTATTTCTCCAGACCCTTCAGGTCCACTTCGTCCTTGTTGCCGAGGACGACCACCACGCGTTTCTGGCCCTTGATGTAGCTCTTGTTGAAGTTCACCACGTCGTTCAGGGTCATTTTCTGGATGGCGTTGAAGTTTGTTCTGTCCATCGGGGCTTTCAGGCCCATCTCCTCGCAGGTGAGGTAGTAGTTGATGATGCTCATCTTGCGGGTGCGGTTGGTGCGGTATTGGGAGATGAGGGAAGTCTTGGCCAAGTCGAAGTTCAGCTCGGAAACCGGCATGTTGTCCAACAGGTCGTTGAAGGCCTCCATGGCGTCGATCAGCTTGTCGTTCTGCGTGCCGATGTGGGTCATGTTGTAGTTGTATTTGCCTTTCTCGCTTGGCTCCACATAATAGGCGGCGGCGGAGTAGGCTAAGGAGCGTTTTTCACGGATTTCCTGGAAGACGATGGAGTTCATGCTGCCGCCGAAATACTCGTTGTACATCTCGATTTGCGGACTCATGGACCAGTTGGCGGGCACGGAGGTGCTCAGCTGCCGGCACAGCGACTGCTTGGCGTCGTAGTGCGCGAAATAGACCTTGTTTTCCTTCGTGGCGAGGCGGTCGTAGTCGGATCCCATCTTTGCGGGTTTCTTGGCCGGATGCACGTTGTGCTTCTCCGTGACGACCTTTTGCAAGTCGTTGAGGCTGAGGTCGCCGTAGTAGAGGATGCGCTGCGGCTGGGAGGTCATCGTCTTGATTTGGCTGATGACATCCTGGGCCTTGATTTTCTGCACCTCTTCGTTGCTTACGAAATATTTGCGGGTGTTGTCTTGGCCATAGGAGACAAAGCGCAGCATGTTTTGGAAAATGGTGTTTTGGCGAGATTTTGCGTCGTTACGGGATTTGAGCACATCGCTGATGGAGTTTTGCACGGACTCTTCGGAGATTTTCGGGTTGTTGAGGATGTCCTCCACGATGGCCATGGCTTTCTCCATGTTTTCGCTCAGGCCGGAGATGCGGACGGTGGCGTATTTGGAGCCGAAGCCGATGCTGTATTCGCAGGCGAGGTCGTACATTTCGCGGTTGATTTGGCTGAGGGTGCGGTTCTCGCTCTCCAACTGGTCGAGGAAAGAGTTGGTGATGCCGGCTTTCTTGTCATAGAAGGAACCGTAGTTGTAACGATACACCATCTGGAAACGGGTGTTGTCGGTGTTTTTCACATAGAGGATTTCGTTGCCGTTGGCATTTCCCTTCTGCATGTCCTTGTTGAAATCGACGAAGACGGGCTCAATGGGGCTCACCTTCATGTTCTTGACCTCTGTCAGGAAGGAACTCTCCACGTCGCGGTTCATGACCACGGGCGTGATTTCGGGCTTGTCAACTTTTTGGACATCGCGTTGTTCGCCTTGGTGTTTGTAAACAACCACGTAGTTGTTGCCCTTGAAGATTCTTTTTGCAAAATCCACAACGTCCTCCTTGGTGACCATGCTCATGTTTTCAGTTTCATTGAGGACATCCTGCCAGTTCTGGTGCGCGAGGTAGGCCATCGCCATCTTCATGGCACGGTTGCTGTTGCTTTCCAACGATGTCATGTCGCTGAGCTTGCGGTTGTTGATGGCGGCGGTGAGCAGGTCTGCGTCCCAGTTGCCTGATTTCAGGATTTCGATTTGTTGCAACAAAAGATCTTTGAGCTGCTCAAGGGTTTGGCCTTGCTTAGGCATTCCAACCAGTTGGAAGTAAGCGTAGTCGTTCATGTCGCCCACACCCGAAGCGGCATACTGGGCGAGCTGTTTTTGGTTGATGTTCTCGTCGATGATACCGCATGAGCCATTCATCAGTACAGCGTCAACCATTTCTGCCAAAAGCACATCGCGGGAGCCGGTGCCGGCGTCGATGCGGAAAGCGATTCGCACGTTCTCGGCCTCAAGGCCGTATACGTCAACAACTTTCACCTGTCGGATAGGCTTCTCCTTCACGTATGTGAAATCCGGGATGTATTTGGGTTTGATGTTTCCGAAATACTTGTCAATCAGTTTGATGGCTTCTTCGGGGTCAAAGTCGCCCGACATGGCGATGCAGTAGTTGTTGGGTACATAGTAGGTGTTGAAGTGCCTGTTGATGTTGGTGAGGGAAGGGTTCTTGAGATGCTCGATGGTGCCGATGGTGGTTTGCGTGCCATACGGGTGGTTCGGGAAAAGTGCCTCGTTCATCTTTTCAAACACAGTGCGGCCGTCGTTGGCCATGTTCATGTTCTTTTCCTCATAAACAGCCTCAAGTTCGGTGTGGAAGAGGCGGAAAACGGGGTTTGCAAAGCGCTCGCCTTCGATTTTGAGCCAGCGTTCGAGCTCGTTGCTCGGGATGTCCTCCTGATAGACGGTCATGTCGGTGGAGGTGAAGGCGTTGGTGCCCTGTGCGCCGATCATCGACATCATTTTGTCGTATTCGTTCGGGATGGCGTACTTGGAAGCCTCGTAGGAGACGGAGTCGATCTCGTGGTATATGGCCTTGCGCTTGGCAGGGTCGGTGGTGTGGTTATAGACCTCGTACAAGGCCTCGATCTTCTTGAGCTGCTCCTGCTCTTTCGGCCAGTTGAGCGTGCCGAAGTGGGTGGTGCCCTTGAACATCAGGTGCTCCAGGTAGTGGGAGAGACCCGTGGATTCGGCGGGGTCGTTCTTGCTGCCCACGCGCACCGCGATGTAGGTCTGGATGCGCGGCACGTCCTTGTTCACGGACATGAAGACCTGCAGGCCGTTGTCCAGCGTGTAGTGGACGACGTTCATCGGGTCGTTCTGATAGGTCTCCTTGTGGTAATTCTGCGCGAATGAGCTGAAGGCCAGGAGACAGAAGGCCGTCAGCAGCAGGCTTGCGATAAAGTTTCGTTTCATACTTTTTGATTTATGTTACCTTTTGATGAATTTTTCAGTATAGCAGTCGTTGTCCGTGTGGATTTTCACGATATATACCCCTTGTTGAAGCGCGGAGACATTGATATTCGACCCTGGATGCGCTTCTGAGAGCATCATCTTTCCTAACAAATCGTAAACCTCCACGCGACTTACGTTGTCGATGGAGATGTTCAATTCGTTGTTTGCAGGATTAGGATAGAGGTGGCTGTTTTGCTTCTCGTATGCATGCACGCCAACGTTCAGGAAATGCACGTCAAAGGAGGCCTGGTCGCCGTTGTAGTGGATGTTGGTGATCTCGAAGCTGTTTTCCGGCGTTCCGTCGATGAGGTAGGGGCGGGGGTTGGTGGTGGGGCCGAAGGAGGTCCGGTTGCCGTTTCCGAATGCTGCGAGGTTAATGTTCCCATTGACAGTGTCGATGTTGCTGTTCGGACGGAAAACCCAATAAGTGTGCGGCTTTTCGTAAAAGTCGAATATGCCGTTGCCGGCCTCGTACATGTTGTCGAGGTTGACGTTGTCGTACCATCTTCCGATGATCAGGCCGCTTCTCGGGGTGTTCTCCATGAAGTCGTCGCAGTTGCGGTACTCGAAGGTGAACCACTGGTCCGGGTCTTGTGCCGAGCGGATGAAATAGCAGTTGTTTTGGTCGGAGGAGGTGTTGCTGTTCAGGACATAGTGCCCGTCCTCCGTGATTTCCACGGGCTCGTCAACGATGCCCAAGAACTTGTATTTGACAATGGTAGAGATCTGTTGCAGGTTGTTCTGCGCCATCTGGTCCCAAAGCCCGACAGGCGCGATGCTGCTGTAATTGTAGTAATGGTAAAAGTCGGGGAAGCCTAAGGAGTGCCCCATCTCGTGGGCGAACACATTGGCGGTGAAATAGGGGCCGGAGTTGGCGAACTCGAAGTTGTAGCAGCTCGGGCGCTTCCCGTTTATGGGGAGCTGGTAAGCTTCCGGGCCGAAGAAGTTCATGTGGGGCCACAAGAGGTCGTTCCAATTGCCGACATCTCCTTTCAGGATGAAGCTGATGTTGTCGATGAGCCCGTCGTTGTTGCCGTCTAAATTGATGCTGCTGTCCACAAGATGCAGCGAGTCGATATGCCGCAGCACTCTGCCTAACAGTTCCGTTTCCCGGGGATTAGTGATGCTCATGGTTTGCGGCGGGTATCCATCCGGATTGGTGTCGCTGTAGGGTTGGTAATAGGAACGCGGTTTCGGGTCCTGATAGGAGACGATGACCGTGTCTTGGATATTGTTGGTATAGACCGTGTGGTAGTTGATTTTCCCGTAAGTGGTCACTTTGTAGTAGTTGTGGACGGAGATGTTGTAGGGCGTGGTGTCGTTGAACATCTGGTTTATGTTCGTCAGCGACTCGGTGAATTCCGGGTCGTCGGCGAAACGTACGAAGACGACCAGGTTGGTGAGGGTCATCTCCTCGTTTCGGTTCATGCGGATGTGTGGGGCGAACTCATAGTTTCTGGGCGGACGCGGAGGCAGCAGCGGCGGTATGGTGTCTGTCGGTGCTGCAAAACCGAATAGCACTACAGCATTGAATATTAGCAAAAGAGTTTTTTTCATAAAAATAGTTGACGTTTTTATTTGTTTGAATAAAGTCTGCAAAAATAAACTTTTTGCAACATTAACCGCTCTGTGTTGATATTTTTTTATATCTGCCGGGGTGATTGTCCCTTGCGGTTGTCCATTTTTTATACAGTCTTGTCCAAATATTTGACAGGTGAAAAAAATGCTGTTTTTAAAATATTGAGGAACAAGTGTGTGAATGGTTTGGCACGGTTTTTGCGAAATTATATTGAACAGACGGGTTGTCGGTTGTGGCGAGAAGCCCGTGTGTTAACGTGAGTTAAACAGCGGTGAGTCCACTTTGGCTTTTCCGCGAAAATTCGCAGTACTCGTCCGGCCCAAATGAAAAATTTGTAATTTTGCCATCAGTTCACATGCCAATTCGTGTAGCTGGGTACGGCCAAGCGGAGAATTCCGGACTGCCGCTGCGGCGAAGGGGGCAAGGTGCGGCGCAGTGTTGAACCAAAACGGAAAAAGATGAGCAAACTTGGAACAATAATCGTGGTGGATGACAACCGGAACGTGCTGGCGGCGGTGAAGCTGCTGCTGGAGCGTGTGTTCCGGCAGGTGGTCGCGCTGCCGTCGCCCGTCACCATGCTGCGGCAAATCGAACAGTGCCGACCTGCCGTCGTGCTGCTCGACATGAACTTCTCCGCCGGCCTCAACACCGGCAACGAGGGCCTTTTCTGGCTTCGCGAGATCAAGGGGCGCCATCCGAAGCTGCCCGTGGTGCTCTTCACCGCCTACGCCGACATCGAGTTGGCCGTAGCGGGCATGAAAGAGGGCGCCGCCGACTTCGTGGTCAAGCCGTGGGACAACGACCGCCTCATCGCCGCCCTCACCCGCGCCTGCGCAACCGAAAAGGGCAGCGCGAACCGGGAACCGCAGCGCGAGAGCGCCCTGTTCTGGAGTGACAGCCCGGCGATGCGGGAACTGCGACTGATGGTGGAGAAAATCGCCCCCACGGATGCCGCCATCCTCGTCACCGGCGAGAATGGTACGGGTAAGACGTTGTTGTCCAAAGAGATACATCGCCTCTCCACGCGCAACGACAAACCCTTTGTGACGGTGGATTTGGGCGCACTCACGGAAACTCTCTTCGAGAGCGAGCTGTTCGGGCACGTGAAGGGGGCTTTCACAGACGCGAAAACCGACCGTGCCGGCAAAATCGAGGAGGCTGACGGCGGTACTCTCTTCCTCGATGAGATCGGCAACCTCGCTTTCCCGCAGCAAGCCAAGCTGTTGACGGTCATCCAGCAGCGCACGATCACGCGGGTGGGCAGCAACAAAGTCCATCCCGTTGATTTCCGGCTCATTTGCGCCACCAACCGGAAGCTCGACGAGAAGGTGGTGAGCGGCGAGTTCCGTGAGGATCTCTACTATCGCGTCAACACCATCCACCTGGTGATTCCACCCCTGCGTGATCGCAGGGAAGACATCGTGCCCTTCGCGGAACGTTTTCTGACCATCTTTGCGGAAAAGTACCGCAAACCCACCCTCAGGCTAAGCTCCGGGGCCGCCCGCAAGCTGGTCGAGTATCCGTGGTACGGCAACATCCGCGAGTTGGAACATGCCGTGGAACATGCCGTCATCGTCTGCGACGGTTCTGAGCTACAGGCCGAAGATTTCAAGCTTAGGTCCCCGATGACGAAAGACAACGTGCCGGAAATCACCACATTGGAAGGGATGGAAGCCGAAATGATCCGCAAGTGCATCGCCAAGTGCGGGGGCAACCTCACCACCGTGGCCGCCACCCTCGGCATCACCCGCCAGACTCTCTATAACAAGATGAAAAAGTACAATATATGAAAATATCTTCCTTAAGCAGCCCCGGAGGGGCAAGACGCGCGAAGCGCAAATAACCCCACACAAGCGCAGCGCAGTGTGGGGTCTGTCACACAAGCCGCAGCGCAGTGCGCTCTGCCTCGGAGAGGCAAGGGCTCGGTAGGGATACGAATGTGGGGGATAATGTGATGATAAGATGACGACGATAATCATAATAGGAATAACAATCGCGTGGGCCGTCACTGTATGGCTCCTCATTCGGCGGAACCGGCGGATCAACAACCGTATCAAGTTCCTGTCGGAGGCGGTGGCGGGCGGCGACTTCAGCTTCACGTTCCCCGAGCAGGACCGACGGCGCGGAGACCGGGTCCTGGCCGCATCGCTGAATCGCATCCGCGACATGCTCAGCCGCACCCGCCAGGAGACCGTTGACAAAGAACGCTACTACGCCCAGATACTCGAAAACGTGTGCACCGGCATCGTGGCGTATGACGAGCAGGGATTCGTGACGCAGACAAACCAGGCGGCCGCAACGCTCTTCGGGCTTCCCGTGCTGACCCACATCCGCCAGCTTGATCGTGTTAGCAACGGACTGGCAGACATGCTGTTACTGTCGGCGGCAGGAGATGTCCGAACGCTCACCCTCCACGATGGTGACAGCACCCGGCAGCTCTCGATCCGGATCTCACAAAGCCACATCCGTAACCGCAACATCCGCATCATGGTAGTCAATGACATACACAACGAATTGGACAACAAAGAGATAGATTCATGGATTTCGCTCACCCGCGTGCTCACCCACGAGATCATGAACTCCATAAGCCCGATCACCTCGTTGAGTGAAAGTCTATGCGAGTTAGTACACGAAAAAGATTCCGAGCTTTACAAGGGGTTGGATGTCATTCATTCCACGGGCAAGGGCATCGAGGGGTTTGTGGAGTCGTACCGGCAGTTCACGCACATCCCGACACCCGCACCGACGCTGTTTTACGTGCAGGAATTGGTGGAGCGCACCGTGCAGCTGGTGCAGTCCGTGCCGGAGAACGCCCGCATCGACTTCCGCTGGTCGGTGGAGCCTGGCGACATGCTTTTGCACGCCGACGAGAACCTTGTCGCTCGGGTGCTCAACAACCTGCTGAAAAACGCTGTCGAAGCGATAGGGCAGGGGAACGACGGCTGGGTGGAGGTGCGGGCTTTCCTCAACGAAAGGGAAGATGTGGTCGTGGAGGTCGGCGACAGCGGCAGCCCGATTTCGCCGGAAGTCGAGGAGCGCATTTTCATCCCGTTTTTCACCACCAAGGAGAAGGGGACCGGCATCGGGTTGAGCGTCTCCCGGCAAATTATGCGGCTTTCAGGCGGCACTCTCACATTGCGGTCGCGCCCGCACACCACGTTCGTGATGACCTTCGGCGGGTAGGTTGAGATTTTCAATGTATTTAAAAAAGTAGAGAGGTGTTGATACCTACAGTCCTGTTGCATAAAATTGTCTATTTTTCACACACCGTTGTCCCAAAAATTGACGCTTTTTGAATGTGATTATATATGTAGCTGCTTGAGAATCAGTTGTTTTTGTGTTTTGGCATGGTTTTGGGAATTAAACTCCTACCTTGAGCAGCCCCGGAGGGGCAAGAGCTCGGTAGGGGTACGGATGGGGGAGATGAAACGATGATGCGATGATGCGATGATGTGATGATACGATGATGTGATGATACGATGATATTAGAACGAAACAACAAAACAATGATACGATTAGAGAACGTCAGCAAAAGCTTTCGCACCGAGACGGTGGAGACGAAAGCGTTACAGCAAGTGAATTTGGAGGTCCGGAAGGGCGAGTTCATAGCCATCATGGGCCCTTCCGGTTGCGGCAAGACGACCTTGCTCAACATCCTCGGCCTCCTCAACACGCCTGACTCGGGCCGCTATTTCCTCGACGGCCGCGACGTGAGCGGCCTGCGCGAGCGCGACCGTCTGAAGCTGCGGCGCGGCGTCATCGGCTTCGTGTTCCAGAGCTTCAACCTCATCGACGACATGACGGTCTTCGAGAACGTGGAGCTGCCGTTGCGCTACCTTGGTCTCGGTAAGTCGGAGCGTCGGGCGAAGGTCAACGAGGCCTTGGAGCGTATGAATATGATCCACCGGGCGAGCCACTACCCGCAGCAACTTTCGGGCGGGCAGCAGCAACGCGTCGCCGTGGCCCGGGCGGTCGTTTCCACCCCGAAGCTCATTCTCTGCGACGAGCCCACTGGCAACCTCGACAGCCACAACGGCCTCGACGTCATGCACCTGCTCTGCGACCTCAACGCCGCCGGCACCACCATCGTCATGGTCACCCACAACGCCCACGATGCCGGCTTCGCCCACCGCATCGTCCATCTCCTCGACGGGACGGTCAATGATGAATGATGGTACGAAAGAGCCCCATATGTTGAAACTACATCCTTGAGCAGCCCCGGAGGGGCAAGAGCTCGGTAGGGCTGCAAGCCCGAAGTATGCCAACCCAGGGTGAACGAAGTGAGCCCTGGGACACACAAGAAACCCAAAACCCAAATAGATATGAAAACCCCGAAAATCCTCAACATCCTCGGCCTCGCCGTGGCCATCGCCGCCTTCATGGTGGTGGCGATGGTAAGATACTATGACCTCCGGTACGACAAGTCGTACCCCGGTGCGGACCGCATCTACTCGGTGTGGCTCATGAGCTTCCATGAATTCAGTAACGGAACTCAAGAGTTGTCTTTGATGGCTACCAATACAGACTTTAAGATGCTTACGGGAGTCTCTCTGGATGATCCTGCCAAGACACAGCCTTCCGTGCTGCCCTTCGAAGAGATGGCGGAGGCTTGCATCATGAGCGGTTACGGTGGAGGCTGGAAACGGGTGGCAGCGGAAAACGGTACCTCGTTCGACACGATTTCGAAAATACAGATGACCATACCGTCCTACTTCCCCTTCTTCGGCATAGACATTAAAGAGGGAAGTTTGGAGAAATTTACTGACTTTAGAAATGCGGTGATTTCCAGTCGATTAGCAAAGATTCTGTTTCCTCATGGAAGTGCCGTTGGGCAGCGGATTGTTTTGAGTTCTGAGAAAGAGTCCTGCCATTCTGTCCCCTGTCCTTCGCTCGATACGCTTACCGTTATTGCCGTTTTCAAGGATCTGCCACAGAACAGTTCCCTGTACGACTATGATGTGGTGCGACATTATCCTCCTGGCAAACTCGCTGGAGACGTCTATGTGAAAGTGAAGGATACAACCATGGTTAATATCTTGAAAAACAAGATGTTGAATTGCTATCAAACGGCATATCACAATTTTTTGGACAATGTTGACACCACGGGCGACGAGGCTTTAAGTCAAGCGGAATATGATTTAAAGTATAAAGATGCGCCGAATAAAATCGACGATGTAAGATTGTCTTCTTTGCACGATGATTATTATTCACCCAACAATTTCTGGAATTTTGAGGCCAAGCAGTTTACAACGATGTCCAAAGCGTTGAGCATATTCGGCATCGTGCTGTTGCTGCTCGCCTTCCTGAACTTCACCAACTACGCGGTGGCCACCGTGCCGATGTTCCTGCGCAAGACGAACATCCGCAAGATCGAGGGTTGCTCCAACGCGCAGTTGAGGTGGGAGATGTTCGGGCGGTTCCTCCTCTCCGCCGTTATCGCTTTCCTCTTCGCGTTGGTCATCGTGGAGGTGTGCGCCCGCACGAAGGCGATTCCGTTCGTGACCATCAGTCTGAAGCTGGCGGACAACATGCCGGTGGTATGGCTTTCCGCTGCCGTCACCCTTTTGGTGGCCGTGGTCGCCTCGCTCTATCCGGTCTTCTACACTACCGCCGCCACCAACATCGATTCGGCGTTGAAGAGTCAGCTCGCCACCCCGCAGAAATACGGCAAGTGGCGCAAAGTGCTGCTTCGCATGCAGACCACCCCGGCTTCTGTGGTGCAGTTCTACGCATCGTTCGCCATCATCCTCTTCATGACATTGGTTTTTGTGCAGAACCATCGGATGAAAACCGCCGATGTGGGCTTTGAAACGGAGAATATCTATGTGGCTCAACTTCAGAAACCAAATCTGCCGACTTCTGACGGATATCTGAAGTATAAAGAGGATTTTCAGTGTAAAAATTTGGACTCCTTGAAGGGTGAATGGAGAAAGTTGGGGACGATTGCAGACGTCACTTGGGCGGAGACTCCTGTGCTCGGATTTGGAAATATGTATGGTACTTTGGGACTTCAAATCGGGGATGAAAGGATAACAATCCACGATCGCACCGTCTCAGCCAATTTCTTCCGGTTTTTTGGCATCAAAATGGTGGAAGGCAAGGACTTTGAAGAAGATAGTGTAAAATCCCGTACGGGCAGAATCATCAATGAAGCAGCGCTGAAATTGACGAAGCAGTGGGATACAGACTCAAACAGAACGAAAGCGGGGGTCATCGGTGTTGTGCAAGATTTCCACAACATGCCGCTCATCGACGAGATTGCCCCGTGCATCTATCTCGCGAAAGGCAATTCCGAGCTTGTATGGGATTGTCCATATATTTATATCAAATTGAAAGACGCTAATAAACAAGATTTGGATACGTCTTTGATAAGCCAGATGAACACCGTTTGTGCCCGTTGGGGACATCTGAGCCCGTTCACCTCGCTGAAGGATGTCATCGACAAAGAATACCAGAAAGAGGACGACTTCGCCAAACTGATGGCGTTGTTCGGGCTGGTCACCTTGTTCGTCACGCTCACCGGGCTGTTCGGCATGGTGATGTTGGACTGCGTGTATCGTCGCCGCGAGCTGGCTTTGCGCCGCGTCTATGGCGCCTCCATCGGAAACCAGCTCTGGAAGATGCTCCGAAACCAACTCATTATTTGCGTGTTTTGCTTTGTCTGTGCCGCCCCGTTGGCCGTCGAGCTCTTCCACAAATGGCAGCAGCACTTCGCCTTCAAGAGCGGCATCCCCGTCTGGGTCTTCATCGTCGTCTTTCTCACCATTACCCTTCTCGCACTGGCCATCACCGCGTGGCAGACCCTTCACGTGCTCCGCAGCGATCCGTTGGAGGAGATACAATGATAAATGTATAATACTATTGCGAAAAAAAAAACAATATTATGAATACTTTCCTTGAGCAGCCCCGGAGGGGCAAGACGCGCGAAGCGCAAATAACCCCACACAAGCGCAGCGCAGTGTGGGGCGGGACCCCGAAAATCCTCAACATCCTCGGCCTCGCCGTTGCCCTGGCCGCCTTTATGATCCTCCAGACGCAGGTCCGCTACGACCGCCGCTACAACCGCTGCCTCGCGGACTCCGAACGGATGTACCGCGTGGAGGAGAACGATGTCGGACAAGGATTCTCCGACTACGTTACCCAACGTAATCTTGCCGCATTCCTCAACAGTCAGGAAGAGGTGGAGGCGTTAACCTCGTTCCACAACCTGTACGGTTACGATTTCTATATGCTGCACAATCCGGCGAAAGACATTTCCGATGTCGCTTTCATCCGAATCTACGACACGGACTTCTTCGCGTTTTTCGGATTTGAGTGCGTGGCGGGCGACTTTGCCCATTTGGATACGGACCACAAGGCCGTTCTGCCGAAATCGTTGGCCGACAAACTTTTCCCAAAAGGGAATGCCGTTGGCGACTATCTTGAGATGGAATATCGCGACAAAAAAGTTTTGGAGCCCGAAGAAGACACTCTTCTGCGGTATCGGGTGGTGGCGGTATATCAGGACCTGCCCGAAAACAACTCTATCGGGAATCCCGTGATTTTCTTCGATCCGCCTCGCCTGAATTACGAGATTGTCAGTGTCAACAGGGACTCCCTCAATGCGCATTGGCCATGGTCGGAACCGTTCGATTATTGGGTTTTCGGCACTCGAATGGAATCCGACACGCTGTTTACGAGGCTGCATCTTTACGACGAAACCGAGAAAGAGGCGGGAACCTCCCTCACAGCCGGGTCAAACATAAACATGAGAACAAAAGCCGGGCATAGGCATACGAAGATGCTGAGACTCAGAGCTTCCATGGATTCGACAGACCAAGTGCCGGTGATTGTGAAGGCCAAGATGGAAAAACCGGATCAGATGGGGTGTTTCTATGTGAAGCTGAAACCGGGCACGTCGGAGGAGACATTGGCGGAACGGATCACTAATAATTACGAGTGGTATCAGAAGGCGCAGGCACGGACCGGTGCACCGGTGGTACGCTTAGTGGCGGCCAAAGATATCCGTTTCGAAACGGATGTAGAATCCGATCATGGAACCGTGAGCCGTTTCGTAACCAACTGTCTGGCCGGCATCGCCTGGGCGGTGCTCATCATCGCGTTCCTCAACTTCGCCAACTTCGCCATCGCGGAGGCACCCCTGCGTATGCGCCGCGTGAACACCCGCAAGGTGCTTGGTGAGTCGGACGGCAGAATATGGTGGTCGATGGCGAAGGGCTATGTCATGCTCGCGCTCGTGGCCTTCCTCATCGCCTTCCTCGTCTTCCTGCTCTGCACCCGCCTGCCGGAAATCCCCATGCTGACTGCCCCCGTCACCTTGTCCGGCAATGTTCCTATCATCCTGACCACCTTATTGTTGTCCATTGTTGTCGGCGTTGTCGTTTCCATCTACCCCGCCCGCATGGTCACCGTTGTCTCCCCGGATGTCGCGCTGAAGGGCAACTATGGTTACTCTAAGACGGGCCGCCGTCTGCGCACACTCTTCATCGGGTTGCAATTCTTCCTCGCCTCTGTCATCCTGACCTGTACGCTGTATGTCGCTGTCCAAAACCGTTACCTCAAGACGTATGACATGGGTTTCCAAACGCACAATATCCTGAATTACAGCGCGGATATCAACTTCCAAAAGACAGACGAATTTGTTGCTGCGCTGAAAAAGCTACCCGGCGTAAACGACGTGACGTTTGCTTCGCATAACATTCTCCGTCAGGGCTATTCCATATTCGGGCGCACGATGTGGACGGCCGAGGGCGATTCCGCCACGAATGCGATCTTCAACGTGATGAGCGTGGCACCGAATTTCCTGAACTTTTTCGGCATCAAGATGGCCGACGGAACCCCGTTCGAGAAGTGCAATGCGGCTGATACAATGCGTTATGTGATTTTCAACCGGAAAGCGCAGGAACAGTATCATCTGCAGTTGAACTGGTATTACAACTTCTCCGACGGCATGATGAAGACGCAGATTGTGGGCTTCGCGTACGACTTCCACTTCCGACCGCTTTACGACAGCATCCAGCCGATGGCGCTGGAGCTTGCCGGTGAGCTTGGGATGATGACAGGACACTTCTTCGTGAAGTACAACGAGGGTGCTGACACGGCCGCCATAGTGCAAGGTATCCGTAGAACAGCTCACGATTTCGGGGATGATGACGAGTTGAAAATCAGTACATTGGAACAAAGCTTGGAGGAATGCTACGCCAAGGAGGCCGGCCTCTCGAAGGGGATGTTCATCCTCTGCGGCATCGCGGTGCTGCTCGCGCTGACGGGCGTGGCGGGGATGTTGCTGTTGGAGATGACCTACCGCCGTCCCGAGCTGGGCTTGCGGCAGATCTTCGGCTCCTCCACGGGACAGCTGCTCGCCCGCGCCAACGGCAAGTACGCCCTCCTCTGCACCGTCGCCTTCCTGCTCTCCGTGCCCGTCAGTATCTTGCTGCTCCGCCAGTGGCTGAAGCTGTTCGTCGCCCACGCCCCCATCGCCGTCTGGATCTTCCTCCTCGCGTACGTTATCCTGTTGGCGCTCACGGTGTTGGTCGTCACGGTGCAGTCGGCGCTGTCGTTGCGGTTTGAGCCGGTGGACACGGTGCGTAATTCATAATTCATAATTCATAATGCATAATTGTGGGGAATCGGACTGTAGAGGGCGTATCGCACATACGCCCGATGAAAAAAACATACAACCACCCAAGATTTCCGTCAAAAACCACGTTCTTATCTATAAAACCTTTCATCAAAACCATAACCATTATGAAAAAACTGACACTCTCGTTTTTCGGATGCATGATGATCTTATGCGTATCCGCTCAGTCGAAAAAGATCAGCATTGCCGTGAACGACAAGGTCAAAATCGACATGGTTTTGATAACGCCTGACACGTTTGTCAGGAAAAACTATTGTGGAGATACGGTTTGTGACTACTCTCGCATTTGTCCTGTGATGGGGAAGCGCGCATACAACGGTTACGACACCATTGTCCTTGCCCCGTATTACATGGCCAGATTCGAGGTGACGCAGCAGCTCTATTCGGCTGTGATGCACCAAAATCCATCCTATTGGAACGATAACACCAATCATTCTGCCTGTCAAAACACTCCGGAACTTCTTCCTGTGGAAAAGGTTTCCTGGTATGACGCGCAAGCCTTCATCGATTCTTTGAACAAGCTCACAGGCAGGCATTTCCGCCTTCCTACCGAAGCGGAATGGCAGTATGCCGCGTGGGGCGAACGACCGAGACTGAAATACAGCGGCAGCGATACGATAATGCCTGTTGCATGGGATATTCACCAGGGCTTCACTCACTTGGTGGGCAGTAAACGTCCCAACGGCTATGGTCTGTATGATATGAGTGGCAACGTGGCGGAATGGTGCAGCGATTGGTTCTCCCCCGATTATTATGTTCCGGATTCATTATACTACCGACCTAATGGTCCCGAAACTGGCGAGTTTAAATTGTTGAAAGGGGGTTCTTGGGGATCCTCAACACTTCGGTTTTTGGAAGTGGACACAAGAGTCGGGTGCCGCCCGGAATACATTTCCAATGGTATTGGGTTCCGTTTGGCGATGGATGCCGAAGGGGTTGAGCCGTGAGACAAGATCGATGATGAATACCCGATTACGCAATATAAACCCTGTTTTATCCGTTTAACTACGTCTTTTTCTCCCAATATAACCCAAAATTAGTATGAAAAAACTGACCTGGACCATCTTTCTGCTCACTTTGTTCACGCTCGGCAGCTTCGCGCAGACGCCGGAGTGGACAGAATACTGCCAGATTAGGGATGATATCAACCATAACGATTACCCGCCCGAAATCGCTTACGGGATGTATTGCAGGATGGACTCCATCTATAATGGAATCCCACATTTCACTGATTTGTACAACTTTTTGTCAACCGCCGTGGCCTGCGACGAGCAAGAGAAAACCAAGGAGCTGGCGTTCCGCATTGTCAGATGGAAATGTTGGGACAGCCGGTTCTTCAGCCAATCCAAGCTGGAGGCGATCAAACAGCTGGATTTTTGGCCAAAGCTGGACTCCCTTTCCCAAATAAATGGTGAAAAACGGCAATATACAGACTATATGCTTGCGTTGTATGAAATGCGGATTAGCGACCAGCAGTGCCGCCAGGCTTTGCACGGGGAATTGACACGCGAGGAAAGCGATTCGGTCTGGAGAATCATTCATCATACGGACTCCCTGAATCTGAACCGGTTGAAGGAGCTGATTGCCGAATATGGATTCCCTACTTGGGAGAAAGTGAGCTATGATTACGCTCTTTGCGCGTGGTTGGTTGCGCAGCATGCGGACCCGGCATTCCTTCACGAGTATGTCGAGCAGCTCAAGAAAGCTGTGGCGGATAACAACGCCAACCCGGCCAATCTTGCTTATATGATTGACCGCGATCTGATGAACCGAAACCTCCCGCAACTTTATGGGACACAATTCATTGGAGTTTACAATGACGAAGGTGTTATGGAGAATATGCTTTGGCCGGTGGAGAATATGGAACAGCTGAACGCGCGGCGCGAGCACATGCTGCTGCCTCCGATGGACACGACGGGACTCAAAATTTACGAACTGGATTGGGATATTCGGTTTTTACACTGAGGATGTAGGATGCCATACACATGACAGCGTAGGGGCGTATCGCATACGCCCGATGAAAAAAACGCATACGCCCGATGAAAAAAAACATACAACCACCCAAGATTTCCGTCAAAAACCACGTTCTTATCTATAGAAACCTTTCATCAAAACCTTATCCATTATGAAAAAAGTGACCTTGACCATTCTGTTTGTTGCTGCAGTGGTGGCGGCTTGGGCGCAGAAGCCCGACAGGAAAACCGTGAAATTGGAGAAACAACTCGTGGGATCTTTCGTGGAGGTGCCGGCGGGGCATTATTCGATCATTATAGGAAAGGACACGACATGGGTGACCCTCGCGGCATTCCGAATGTTGGATGTGGAGGTAAGCAACGCATCGTATAATCTCTTCTTGGACGATCTGAAAGCAAAGGGACGAATGGCTGACTACGAGAAGGCCAAAATTGACACTGCCCGTGCAATGCCGGGGCTGCCAACCCATTACTTCACCCATCCAGCATATTCGCTATATCCCGTAGCATGTGTCAGCTATGAAGGGGCAATACTGTTTTGCAACTGGTTGACGGAGAAAATGGGCGACGAGTGGGAATATACCCTGCCTACGAAAGAGCAATGGAAATATGCCGCCCGAAGTGGAAAGGCGTCAGGCTTCCAATACTCGATGGGCTATGATGAGATTTTCCCTGACAGGAACGGGAATCCTATGTACACCTATTTGATGGTGAACGATGCTTGCATCACTATGCGGGATGGACGTTTGGAAATCATAGACAAACCTTTTGGCAGATATGAGATAGAGAGACGCGCATTAGAGTATCGATTACCAACCCATATCTATTCGCATCACCCTAACGGTCTCGGTTTGTTCAACATGTGCGGTAACGTGGCGGAGATGGCCTATGAGCGCGGCGTCGCATACGGCGGCAGCTACCTCGACCCCGGTTACGACATCCGCATCGACAGCGAGAAGCCCTACAACGGCCCGTCCCCGCTGATCGGCTTCAGGGTGATTGCGGTGAGAAAGAAGTGAGGCGATGATGCGATGATGCGATGATGCGATGATGCGATGAAATATGATGAAATAATACGTGCAGATACGAGCGATACGCGGAGATTATTTTATCTCCATGTATCGCGCGGATCTGCACGTATAATTCCCTAATACATACTTAAACTTTAAAAACCATAACAACATGAAAAAGCTCATCACCATCGTATTATCACTGCTACTGCAGGTGCCACAGATTTTCTTTGCCAACTTGGAGAAAATGTTCAGTGTATCGAGCAGGGAAACAAATCCAAGACTTATCTTACAAATCTCATTTTATCGCTTCACTCTTCAGATGTCAAGTTAGATACTACAAGTTAGATACTATTTATACCATCGATATTGATTGGGATGCGGATTGTCAAGGGATTATAGGTATTGAATTATTTGGAAGCAATATTGTAGAACTGGATTTTATGAATAGACAAATGATTATCCATTCCGAAATCCCAAATAAAATATCATCGTACAAGGCTTTGGATTTGTTCACTTCTACAAAAGACACTGTTTTTGGGGCACTGCGTCGCACTAAAGTTGATGGTTTTGTCAATATCAAAGGGAAAAAAACAAGTGCCGTGTTGACTGTCGATTTAGGATGCCCCTATCTGGCGTGGGAAGAAAACTTCAGAAAAACGATAACAACGGATTCTTCCAAACAGGATTACAATTCCATGGCATATCTTCTCTTGAAAACTTCTCATCAATTAAATGATTACAGTATGCCTATATCAAAAGTTGATATTGAAGACCAAGACGGTTTGATGGGCGTAGATTTTTTATCCCATTTCAACGTCATTTTCGACTATCCGCACAACAAATTGTACCTGAAACCAATATTGTAGGCTCGTAGATGCGTCGTTGTAGGCTCGTAGATGCGTCGTTGTAGGCTCGTAGATGCGACCTCTGATATTCGATTGATATTCGATTCTTTTTCGATTGATATTCGATTTTTTTCGAATATCAATCGAATATGAATTGAGTATCATTCGAAGATAAATCGAGTATCCTTGCTTTCATCACTGAAGCAACAAGCTTGCTACGACGACGCTACAAGCTTTCATTGACCTCCGGCTCTTCCTCCCTATCCGTAGCCTGCCCCTGCGCAGTCTCCGCAGCCGTTCTTTCCATCGAATCGCCCACCACGCAGTACCCTCCTGTCTTCTTGCTGCCGCGGTATTCGATCAGCCCCTGCCGTTTGAGGTCGGAGAGGCAGCGGTCGAGGGTGGTTTTCGGGGAGGGTGCGGTGAGGAAGAATTAATCTTTTACAAGAAATAGTATTGAACAATTCAAATAATTGTATATCTTTGCGGCAGAAAATAAAATAGAAAAATGGCAAAAGATTATTCTGCAGAAGACATTAAGAAACAGGAGGTTAACGAGCCTCAAGCTCAGTATGTTGCCTCTCCTCATGGTGCTTTTCGCACAGTTGACGAAGACGAACTGGCGGAATGCATCACGCTCGAGGAGTGGGAATCCGAACTGACGCAAATCATCCATGAACACTATCAATCCAACCATGAAAGTCATAATCAGCCCCACTGTAAGAATTAAAATCAACGAATTCTATAAGGCCGCCATGCGGAATCATCCGTCTCTCAGTGAAGAGACGGTGTTGAAAAAAGCAAATCGAATGTTCAAAGGTTTGCAAATTCTCAGCTTGACTCAAGGATTTTCCGAAGCAAGGTTGCACCAAGAATGGAGAGCCAATGGTTAGCGTGAATTGGTGATAGAAAATTTTCACTTCGCGTTCGAGGTGGTTGACTGTGTTGACGGCGAGCGCGTTGTGATCGTTCGTGACGCCGTACACAGTTTGCTGTACCATTGAATTTGCGCACCTCCCACCCAAGAATCTCCCCGTAAATCACGTTATTACATATAGAAACCTTTCATCAAAACCTTATCCATTATGAAAAAAATAATCCTGACCATCCTTTTAATCGCCACAGTGGCGGCGACCTGGGCGCAGAAGCCCGACAAGAAAACCGTAAAATTGGAGAAACGGCTCGTGGGGACTTTCGTGGAAATCCCGGGCTCCCATTTCCTGACTCGTAACGCCAAAGGGGACACGATGCGGGTGACCCTCGCGCCGTTCCGCATGTTGGAGACAGAGGTGACCAACGCGTCTTACAACCTCTTCCTTGACGACCTGAAGGCGCAAGGACGTATGGCCGACTACGAGAAGGCGAAGATTGACACCTCGCTGGGGCTGTTGGATTACCCATATTACTACAATCATCCGGCGTTTGGCCCGTATCCCGTGTCGTCCATCAGCTATGACGGTGCGACACTTTTTTGCCAATGGTTGACCGAGAAAATGGGTGGTGAAGTGTGGGAATACACCTTGCCTACTGAACAGCAGTGGAAATATGCTGCCCGAAGCGGGTATCCATTTCGGGTATATTCGATGGGGTCACCTTACTTCAGAGATAAAAATGGCTATCCCTACTATACGTATTATCAAATTGGTGACCCAAATATCACCATGCGGGACGGGCAATTTGTGGTCGTGACGGATGATAATCCCTTCATCAATAGAGGTTATACTTACATGGCAAAGGGACACTATCCTAATGATTTCGGTCTATACAACATGTGTGGCAACGTAGCGGAGATGGTATATGAGCGCGGCGTCGCGTTCGGCGGCAGCTACCTCGACCCCGGCTACGACATCCGCATCGACAGCGAGAAGCGCTACGACGGTCCCTCCCCGCTGATCGGGTTCAGGGTGATTGCGGTAAGGAAGAAATAAAAAGAAATTTATAGATTATTGATTTTTGGCTTTGTTTTTTTGTATTTTTGCACCGTGAAAATAAATATGAAAAGCATGAAGACAACTGAATTACGGAAGAAGCTGCTTGATTCGGGGTGCATCCTGGTCAGACATGGTGCCAATCACGATATATGGTATAGCCCAATCACACAAAGGCGTTTTCCGATACCACGCCATACTGCAAAAGAAGTGGCTTCAGGAACACTAAAAGATATTGCGAAAAAATCAGGTGTTGCATTGTAATACAAAGAATATGAAAACCGAAAAAGTGATAATAGAAGTAAGCACGGACGGACTCTATTCCGCCTATATGCCCTCTGACGACTATGGTTTCGGGCTTGCCGGGTATGGTGAGACGGAAAAGGAGGCCATAGATGATTTTTATGCGGCTGTTTCGGAAATGAAGGAACTCGAAGAAGCTGACGGACGGACGTTTCCGGATTTGCAGTTCCAGTTCGAACATGCTGTCGGGTATGTTGTCCCTGAATCAGCTTCCTGTTGCGTGGCGGAGGATTCTGAAGGGTACAATGAGGATAAATCGGAAGCCAGGCAATGATGCGCCGGTCAACTTTACTTTTTGGACATATAATTCAGCGACATCAAAACCTCAACCGTATGGAGAATATGCTTTGGCAGGTGGAGAATATGGAGCAGCTGAACGCTCCCTCCCCGCTGGTCGGCTTCCGGGTGATTGCGGTGCGGAAGAGGTGAGATGAAAATAAATGTAGAATGCGAAAAAAATGTATCTTTGCAAAAAAAAATAGGAATGGAAATCAATGCGCAATTTTTGCCCCATCTTGCCAATGTGGTGAATATTCTTGCCCTGCATAAGGTGAAGAATGCTTACCTGTTTGGTTCCGTCCTTACAGACAGGTTCAACCCCTCCAGTGACGTGGACTTTCTGGTGAACTACGACCCGTCAATGGATCCGTTGGAGAGGGGCGAACTTCTGTTGGATTTGCAGATTGCGTTAGAGGACGAAATCCACCGTGATGTGGACTTGTTGACCGAATATTCCCTTAAGAATCCTTATTTTATTAACGAACTGAATGAAACAAAGTATTTAATCTATGGAGAAGCAAATTAACAAGTTACTTTCCGATGCGGAAAATTGTGAATACACGCAATTTGCTGATTCACGGGTACGACTCGGTGGATTCGGCTACCGTATGGGTGATTATACGTAAACATCTTCCGGTTCTTAAAGATGAGGTGTTGAAACTGTTACCTACGGAATAAAATAACCTTGGGACTGGAGAAACCTTACGACGGCCCGTCCCCGTTGGTCGGCTTCCGGGTGATTGCGGTGCGGAAATCGTAAAAAATGTATTTTTGCGGCTGGAAATTCTAATGTTAGACAAATAGTTATGGGTATCACTTTTGATGAAAAGACACAGCAGTTTGTGTTCGATTTTGAACATGACAATGAGAATGACATCGTGCAACTGTCAGGAGGGGGCTATCAGGTGGAAGCGTTCGGTAAATGCTTCTACTATGGTTATGAGTTCTCCGAACAGGTGGACAGCAATGTCCGAAGTGCGTTCATCCAATATGTGAAATTCTCCAAGGATCTTCAAAAGGACCCGAATCTGACGCAATTCATCAAGAAAGCTATCGATGATTTGAGCCGGAAGATCAATCTGTATGATTATCAGATGGTGATTATGCCTGAATCCTCCAGCAAGGTGAACCAGTATATGTTGCGGTACATTTATCGTTTCGCACAACCCACACTTCACAAAATGCAACTTGTGAAGGCTCTGCCTCAGAATATTTCTTTTGATATGGACGGATACGAAAAACAGTATCTGGATGATGTGCTGGAAAATGGGCGTCCCCGTTACACTGAAAAGCAAAAGGAGGAAGCAATGGCATCGGTCAACAGTATGATTGACCTTATCCATCAAAAAGACTATTTTACTATTGCTAAAGATGTGAAAAAGAGTCGGTTGCGTCCCTATATCATGCATTTCCTGAAATTTGCCAACGAAGAAGATGAACGGCTTTGCGCTTCCATTCGAGACCAGAACGTGCTCATCATTGACGATGTGACCACCAGCGGCTCTACCTTGAACGAGATGCTTCGGACATTGCGTATCCTGAACGAGGACAATAACATTGTCGTTTTCAGCCTGATCGGCCGCAAAGACTTGATGGCGGATGTGATTGTTTAGTTGTTAAAATACTGCCTCTGATTATCATTCTGCTCACCATCCGGTCGGCTTCCGGGTGATGGCGGTGAGGAAGAAGCAATTATGAATGCTGAAAAAAACAACTATAAAATTAAAATTTTAGTTGTGTAATTAAAACGATAATTGTATCTTTGCCGCCGTTAAAAAAGATGAACCCAAAATCACCGAACAATGAACAACGCCGTCGTCAAATTAGCCCTCCTGTTCCAGCTCCCATTAGGGTTTGTTAAGGGACAAGAGATTCCCAACATGCTCACACTGGAGCAGAAAGCGTACGAGCTTTCGCTGGTTTGGAAAGAGATGTCCTACAATTTCGACAAGTTGACTTCTCCGACTGCTACAAAGCCACAGAGCCGGAGGAATTGTATCGTTGGATTATTGCGAAAATAGAGGCTAATGTAAATAAGTAACCTAACAAAAAATCAACTACGATGAAAAGAATCATAACCGCGCTCATTGCGCTGACAGCGCTCACCCTCTTCACCGCGCAGGCCCAAAACACGGAGTATTCGCGAAGCGGCAAAAATGGCGTTTGGTTTGAGGTGCGGAGCGACACTTCGAATCCCTGCCGCTATACGGAGGACAACAAAATCTACCAGGCCGACAGGGAGTTCACCTTCGAGTTCCACTATTTCGACCCGCAGGGCAAAGAACGCTATATGAGGCACAAAAAGATTACAAAACAAGGGTTTTGTCTTACAGAGACGGGCGACACAACCGAGTGTACTTACGAAGTGTCAGATTTTTCTTTCTCGGATACCTTTGATGACCCCGATTCTTGCAGCAACCGTTATGTCTTGGAGGTCGCATGCCACCATAAGATTTTCAGCAAAGATTATGACCAAACTGTGGAGGCATTATGCTTCCTTTTTGCCGACCAGAGGTCAAGGGAAACCTCGTATTCGGGCATTGTGGAGAACGAACGGAATTTGTGGATGCATCCCATGAGAAGCCGCCTGTTTCGAATCGTCGAGCTCAATCCCTTCCCGTATATCCAATATCCCATCAAAAAGGGAAATGCTTGGAAATGGTCGCTCTCTATCGGCAGCCAGTGGGGTGACGAGCGCTGGAAAACTTGGACGGGCGGCATCGTCAACAAGTACAAATACAAGATCACCGACACGGATTGCGAGGTCGTCACGCCCATGGGCACGCTTTCGTGCGTGAAGGTGGAGGCCGTGGCCAAAAGTCGCATCGGAAAGACCTACCTCACAGCCTATTACAACGACACCTATGGTTTTGTGAAAATGGACAACACCAACATTGACGGGTCGCGGTTGCTGGTCGATTTGGTGGGGACGAATTTTTAGATGTAAGACATGGAGAAGGTCGGCTTCCGGGTGATTGCGGTGAGGAAGAAGTGAACAGGATATCTGTCGGGTTCAAAAAAATTGTATCTTTGCACTGCAAAAATGGTCGAACAATACGACTATTTTTGCAGTAGAACGTATTGAAAAGATAGACGATGATTATACAAAGAGATCAGTATATCAGTGAGTTGTTTAGCAAAAGATGGAACGGGAAAGTGAAAATCATTACGGGCATACGCCGTTGTGGAAAATCGTTCCTGCTCTTCACGCTTTACAAGGATCACCTGTTGAACGAAGGGGTGACGCAAGAGTGTTTCGTGGAGCTGGCATTAGACAAGAAGGCACATGTAAAGTACAGGAATCCCAACGAACTATACGATTATGTGCTCCGAAAGACGAAGGATGTCGAAAAGCGTTACTACGTCTTCATCGATGAGATTCAGCTGTCGTATAAAGTGAAAAACGAGGATGTGGACGAACGGTTGGTTCCCGAAGAAGATCGTGATATGCTCTACACCACTTTCTACGATATCCTGAACGACCTGATGGCACGCAAAAATCTCGACATCTATGTCACTGGCTCGAACAGCAAGATGCTCTCTAAGGACATCGTAACCAACTTCCGCGACCGTGGGTCGGAAGTTAAAGTCTATCCATTGTCGTTCAAGGAATTTTACCCTGTTTCGGGGATGGAAAAGGCGGATGCGCTGGAGGAATACCTGACCTACGGCGGGATGCCGTTGGCGGTGCTGGAAAAGGACGAAACGGAGAAGCGAAAATACCTGAAAGGACTCCACAAGAGGGTTTATATCAAGGACATCGTGGAGCGCTACAAACTGAAGGATGACGAGGTTCTGGACGCACTGATTAATGCGCTGTCATCGGCCGTGGGCTCGCTGACCAACCCGCACAATCTGGCCAATGCGGCAGGCACGCTGATGAAACGCAACACTTCGGACAATACCATCAAAAACTATCTGGACTATTTGGAGGAAGCATACCTTTTCGTGAGTGCGAAGCGGTTTGATGTGAAAGGAAAACGCTATTTCGAGAACACACTGAAATACTATTCGATGGACGCTGGTTTGCGCAATGCCAAGCTGAACTTTCGGCAACAGGAAAAATCGCACCTGATGGAGAACATGATTTTCATCGAGCTCATCCGCAGAGGCTTCAGTGTGGATGTGGGCGTGGTGGAGCTGACCCGCGTGAAGGACGGCAAGAGGCAACAGTCGCAATACGAGATCGATTTCGTTGTCAATACGGGTCGCGAAAAAGTCTATATCCAATCGGCATTGAACGTGGACACTGGGGAGAAACGTAGTCAGGAAACCTTCTCGTTGAAAAATTCGGGCGACTTCTTCCGCAAGATTGTCATTGTGGACGGAAACGCGAAGCCTTGGACAGATGAAAACGGCATCATGTATATGGGCGTTATTCCGTTTCTGTTGGAAGAAAACCTGATATAGATACCTTTTCCGCTTGTATAGATACACTCCTCCCCGCTGGTCGGGTTCAGGGTGATTGCGGTGCGGAAGAAGCAATTATGAATGCTGAATTATGAATTTAGAATTAAAACTGTAGAATTAAGAATGAAAAACATCATCTTGTTACTTCTCGGATGTACGCTTTTCCTCGTCACATCCGCGCAGGCCCAAAACACGGAGTATTCGCGAAGCGGCGGGAAATACTTGGAAATGGTCGCTCTCTATCGGCAGCCAGTGGGGTGACGAGCGCTGGAAAACTTGGACGGGCGGCATCGTCAACAAGTACAAATACAAGATCACCGACACGGATTGCGAGGTCGTCACGCCCATGGGCACGCTTTCGTGCGTGAAGGTGGAGGCCGTGGCCAAAAGTCGCATCGGAAAGACCTACCTCACAGCCTATTACAACGACACCTATGGTTTTGTGAAAATGGACAACACCAACATTGACGGGTCGCGGTTGCTGGTCGATTTGGTGGGGACGAATTTCTGAGGTGTTTTTTTCCTCTCACGCAATATCTTTCCCGCGAAACACGTTGGTCTTTATAATATTGTTCACCAACAGTTTAACCGTTATGAGAAAAACCATCTTGACCATTCTTTTGCTCGCGGCAACATTTTCTTTTATGGGTTGTTGCAACTCTCAAACGCATGCTGAAGAGATTGATGAGATTCAAATTGTTGAACCTGTGGATACCCTCGCAAATATACCTATGACTATTAAGTTTACATCCGTTTACATCCCTTGTACCGTTAATGGCAAAACCAAATTGTTTATTCTGGATCCTGAATGGAAACACAATTGCATAGGAAAGAGGTTTATATCAGAATTATACGACACTACAGGAACGTTGCGCACTTCATTTAAGGATGGATACTCTACTGTTTTAAGTATTCATACACTACAATACACCATCGGAAATCAAAATTTCATGCTGGATACGTCTCAGGTGATTTCGCACAACGACAGTGACTGGTACGGATATATTGGGAAACCATTATTCAACGAGAAGGTTGTTTGTATAAATTTTGACGAAAAAGAGATGTATATAACGAACAAAGTGCCTGACAGCATCCCTGGTTATATTCAAAAGGATTACATGGTTAATAAGAAAGGACATCGTGTCATTACCGTAAATTTTCCAACATCTGAAGGTGATAAAAAATACAATTTGATTGTTGACTTTGGTACCCCCACCTCTAATCTCGACAATGATTTAAAAGAAATTATCACCATAAATGATAATAAGCCAAATCCTACTGATATTGCGCAAATGCTAATAACTTTTTGCAATAGTATTCGTAATCGGAACCAAACCCATTGGACAAATTCGCAAACCGGACAACCAGATGACCCCTATAAACGTTGGGGTTGTGATGGTTCAATTGGATTGGACATCATATCCCTCTATAATTGGATAATCGACTATCGTAACGACAAAATCTACTACACACCAAACGAACATTACAAAAAAAAGACGAAGCAATGAAAAAACACCTCATTTTCATCGGGATTTTGGGAAGTCTGCTGTCGTGCACCGGTCAACCGAGTGGCGGTGATGCCGACAGCCGTTTTGTTCAAAAATACCCCTACCGTTTCCATACCTTCACTCCGCACATCTACGTGGATGCATTCCTGAACGACAGCTTGCCCGTCAGGCTGGTTTATGATTGTGCGGCCCCTTTCGTGTGGTTGGACAGCACGTTTGTAGATAACCACTACGGTTACGAAAGCAAACAGACAATGGCATTTGAGGGAATCGGCACGGAAGGGCGGCAGGTGGTGAAGGCGTTTCAGGATTGGAACATCACGATTGCAGAAAAGCGGGAAGAGTTTCCGATTATTCCCGCTCCCAACCTGCGAAGCACGTTTAATGACAGCATTGACGGGGTAATAGGGCTTGTGTTTATTAAAAAGCATGTATGGGCATTTGATTTTGGCACGCGTTCGTTCGATATTCTGCCTTCTGTTCCCGATTCGGTGCGGAAAAACTGGCACGCCCTGAAACTGTTTTATCGGGACAAAGACTATTATTTCGAGGCACCTGCCACGCTTTTTGTGACGGACAGCCTGAAAATTTCCGGAAAACTGTTATTCGACTCCGGGATGGGCACGGATCTTTGCCTTTTCGCGGATGTGGTGCGGAAATTGGATATTGGAAGTTTGGATATAGCCAAAATTTCAAGGACAACCCAAGGGGCTTCGGGCAGTAGCACCAATGAAGTTTTTGACGCGAAACGTCTGGTGATGCCGAACTTTGTGGTGGATTCCGTGCATACGTGGGCGAATACGGACGCGTCCGGTCACGCCAGCAAGGCTCCCTCCAAGGATGTTATCGGCTATTTCGGTTTCGGGTTACTGCAACGCATGGGTGAAGTGGTGATTGATTTCCCGAATCAGATGGTGTATTTTAAGCCGAAGGGGGCGGAATGAATCCACTTTTTTGGAGCTGGTACAGTTCCTCTCGGTTTTGTCAGAAACAACGCGTTTATTCCTCTCGGTTTTGTCAAAAATAATATGTTTATTCCTCTCGGTTTTGTCAGAATTTGTATCTTTGCGGCCTGAAAGGATGTAATAAAACATTTTGAAATGTATATTGAAAGACAAATTGACACCTTGCTTTTGGAATGGAAAAACAGCAGTCGTCTCAAGCCGCTACTGCTTAGAGGTGCTCGCCAAGTGGGCAAATCATGGGCTGTGAAGCATTTGGGCGAAACGTTTGATTATTTTATTGAGGTGAACTTTGAAAAACGTCCCGACATGTTGGAGGTTTTTCAAAAAATCCACGAAGTACACGAGTTGACGAACACACTGAGCATGCTCTACAACACCCCTGTTGTGCCTGGAAAGACCTTGCTTTTCCTCGACGAAATCCAGAATTCAGTCGATGCCATCAAGAGCCTTTGGGCTTTCAAGGAGGACTTTCCCGATCTTCATGTGGCTGCTGCCGGGTCGTTGTTGGAATTTGCCCTTAAAGACCTGCCTTCGTTCGGGGTGGGACGGATACGCTCGCTGTTTGTCTATCCATTCTCGTTCGACGAGTTTCTTGTGGCTGAGGGTAAAACCGCTTGGGTGAAATCCAAGCAGAATGCAACCCCCGAAAAGCCCTTGCTTACTACACTGTACAACGATCTTGTGCAACACTATCGTATTTTCTTAATGGTGGGTGGAATGCCTGCCAGTGTGGCCGCCTGGGTGACAACCCGCGATTACCGTCAATGTCAAACAGAGCTTGATGATATCCAGCTGACCTACTATGACGATTTTCCCAAGTATGCTAAGAAAGTTGACCCTACGCTGCTGCGTAATACGTTGCAGAGCGTCGTCATGCAGATTGGCACCAAGTTTACTTATAGTCGGGTGGAGGGTGGCTATCGTGCCGAAGAGGTGAAGAAAGCACTGTCGCTTTTGTGCGATGCGGGCATCATAAAACGCGTCAGCCACACCGCTTCCAACGGCCTTCCGCTCGGTGCCGAGGTTAATGATAAATTTCGCAAATATATCTATCTCGACAGTGGTCTTTTGCTGCGCATTCTCGACATGGATTTGGGAGGCGCACGTCAACTCACAGAACTGATTCTTGCCGGCACTGCTGAAGATTTGGTGAACAAAGGTTGTCTGACTGAGATGATGTTAGGTTGGGAACTGGTGAAATACGACAATCCCCGTTCTCAACACGAACTTTACTATTGGGAGAACACAGCCGAAGGAACACGCTCTGAGGTGGACTATATCATTGCCCGTGACCTGAGGGTGCTGCCTGTAGAATGCAAAGCAGGCGTAAGCGGTAAGATGAAGAGCCTGTACGAGTTTATGCGTCAGAAGCACCTGACCGATGCAGTCCGCTGTACTCTTGAGAATTTTTCAGCTATTGAACATTGCGACAAGAAAGATAACGATGTTGTGCGTCACGTTCAGATACTCCCACTTTTTGCAGTGTCCAATTTGTATGACAAAATTGAAAGCATGGCCGATTTGAAATAGGCCTGAGAGTGATTCCCCCGGATAAGGACTCGGAAATCGAAAAAACACACAACCTCCTGTAAGGATTTTCGGGCGATGTTGTCTAACGTCATAAAAATCCCAAACGGTCAGATGAAAAGTGCCAAAGAAAAGCAATTCGAGGAACTGGTGAAACAGTACAAGCGGACAATCTACTCCGTCTGTTACATGTTCTCCCGCGACAACGAGGAAATCAACGACCTCTTTCAGGAGATTCTGGTGCGGTTGTGGCTGGGCTTCGGCCAGTTCGAGCAACGCAGCAGTGTGAACACGTGGGTCTATCGTATTGCGCTCAACACTGCCATCAACAGCGACAAACGGGCGAAACGCCGTCCGCAGACCGTCCCGCTCAGCACCGACATCGACCCCTACGACCCGCAGGACTCTTCGCTCGAGCAGGTCCGTCAGCTCTATGTGCTCATCAACCAGTTAGATGTCATGGACCGCGGACTCGTGCTGCTGTGGTTGGAGGGCATCGGTTACGACGAAATTGCGGCCATTATGGGCATTTCAGTGGCAAACGTTGGGATAAAACTGCACCGTATCAAAGAAAAATTGCTGCAAAAAGCGAAATCTATCACCCAATAGTCCTTATCATTATGGAAGAGAAAAGCCAAAGCCAGGAAATGGAGCTGTCGTCGCTGCAAATGCAATACAAGACGCTTCAGGAGAAGTTCAACCAGCAGGAAATCGTCAACAATGACCTGATTCACGAGATTTTGCATACAAAAATCACAGGATTCAGGCGTCGCAATATGGAGATTATGCTTACCTACGGATTGTTAGCCGCCGCAGTCTGTTGGAGCTGGTATCGTTTTGATCTCCGTTTCTTCTTCATGGTCATGTCCGTATTGCTTTTCGCCTTAATCGGATTGTTTGAATGGCTGAGTTGCCGAAAAGTGCTGAAGATCAATGCAGAAGATTCAGATATTCAATCATTCGTTCGGAAAATGGAGCGCATACGCACAAGATTTTCTATAGTATGGATGACGGGGGTCTTTGCCTTGTGCTTGTGGCTGATATGGTTCCTCTGGGAGATTGACTATCGTCGGGAAATAGCTATTTCATACGTACCTTTGGCGTTCATCCTGATCTTATCCATTATCTTGATAATATGCAACATGGACCGCCTTGTCAAGATGAGTGACGAACTTTTGGCGCAGACTTTGCGATTGAACGGAAACACCGTCGCCATGACATCGGATTACCATCGCAGTGGCGCATATTGGACGGGTATCGCCTTTCTTGCATTGAATCTTTTCGGGCTTTTCCTCAAGTTAGGGCATTTGCCTTTTGGCAACCTTACTATTATGGTGGCAGGTGTTACAGGATTAGTGTTTGTGCTGTTGACGGGGCGCCATCTTGTGCGGGTTGTCCCTGATGAGCGATTAATCATCCGAATGGTAGAGGTTGGATGCATGATTCTTGTCGTGAGTTTAGAAGCTAAGATGTTCCATTTTCCTCTGTCAAACCTCCTTGCTCTGGTCGGTTTGTCGCTTCTCCTCGTCGCCGCCCTCTATTGGCTGAGGCAGCGGCGGGGGAGAGGACAGGGGGAGGAACTATAACCCCCAATGACATGAATGTCATTTTTTCATAAGTAATCCACGGAACGTAACAATATTGAAAAAAATGTATTTTTGCAATCTGTAAACATGTAAACATTTGTTCAGTATGACAGCAATAGATTTAAGAGCAAGCATTAACGACGATTTAAGTTCAATGTCGTTGAATATGTTGGAGAAAGTGGCCGAATTTGTCAAGTCACTGACGGGGAAAAGTACGCGCGACCATAGCGTTTCCCCTTTAGTATCCAGCATGTTGACAGGTCATTCTGTGAATCTGTCAGACGAGGAACTTGATACTCTAAAGATGGAACACCTTAAAGAGAAGTACTTATGAAAAGAGTGTTCATTGACACCAACATCCTGCTGGATTTGTTGCTTGAGCGTCAACCATGGGTGCATCAAGCTTCGGTTTTGTTCAGCATGGCCGACCGTAAAGAGTTGGATCTACTGTGTTGTTCGCTGTCGTTTTCCACTGCTGTTTATCTGATGCATCGTCTAAAATACAGTCGAAAAGAGATAATCACCAAGTTGACTATCGCCAAATCCCTCTGTACGGTTACAACCGTTGATTCGTCTGTGATTGATCGCGTTTTGCAATCCGATTTTTCGGATTTGGAAGATGGTATGCAATATTATTCAGCATTGGCGGCAAATGCGGAAATGATTGTTACTAGAAACGAGAAAGATTACGCTTTATCCAACATACCAGTTTTGTCTCCGACAGAATTTCTAAACGAATAGTTTATTCTTCTTATTCTGTGTTAGTTGCGATGCAAAACCTCATCATCAAAATAACATCCTTGCTTCTGTTCCTGCTTTCAGGTGGCAGGGATTCTGTCGTGCCGTGTGGGGCACGAGGCGGCGGGGCTGTGACAGCGTCTCTGAGAGACGCGCCCCCTATTTTCCCGTCGTGAAAGTGATTTCCATATTTTTGCCGGCACTGTGCCCGTCCTTGGTGGGGAACTTGGTACCCATGACAACGAACCCGTATTGGTGCGAAGGCTCCAGGGAGAAAATCACTTCCAACGTTTTGTCGTCGCGCCAGGCATAGCTCTTGACAGGAGGAAAATCCGCCCCTGAAGGGCTCATATACAGGGCGATACTGTTTAGCATCGGCTTGGAGAATGTGATGACGAGTGTGAAAGGACCGCTGGGAACATCCTTCGCGCCGTCCTTGAGGTTCACTTTGTAAGTGGCATTCTTCTTGGCCAGTGCTTTCTGCCGTTTGTTGTACTGCCTCAAATCAAAGTCGTTCACCATCTTGGCATAGACGGGCATGAAGTCGGACATCGTGGCGTACTTGTCGCGCTGCTGCTCATACTCTTTCAGGGCGTCGCACAAGGTTTGGGTGAGGATGAAACCCTGCCGTTCTTCCTCTCCGACAAATGCGGATTCCTCAATCTGAGGATAGTGGACTCTCATATAGCGGATGACGGAGGCGCGGACAAACGTTTCGTTCATCATAATCAGGGCCGAACCGTAGGCGGATTGCCGCATCTGCTTTTCTCGTTCCTTGAACACTTTGTCGGCGGATGTCTCCATCGACGACCAAAACTGGCTGTTCAGCGGGTTGCAGTAATGGTGGCAGAACTCGTGGATGACAACGGGCAGTACGGTGTTAGCATTGTAGGAGATGTTTCCACTATCATCCACTTGGCAGCAGCCGATGACGGGGCTCAATGCGTTAGTGCCGTCTTTCAGTTTGGCGCTGCACCCGTAGTTGTTCGGACCCACTAACAGACTGAGCACGATGCGGAAGGTGCTGCCGCTTTCCGCCCCGAAATAGCCGTTGAACCAATCGTAATCAATTTGTTGGTTGATGTCCTGGAACGCCTCCTCCACCTCGTCGAACAAAATATCCTGCTGCAAGTACCAATCGTGGAAATGGGAAGCGCGGTAAAAATCGTTCAGCGGTTCCAGGAACTCCTTTTTCTGTTGCTCCGACCAACGGTCGAAAGAGTTGTCGCTGCCTTCCAAGAAGCTGTCGTCTAATACGATAGCACCGTTCGCATTCAACGTCAGATGCAAACCGTAAGAGGCCACCGCATCATAGCTGATTCCCGATTCGTTCTGGTATTGGCGAGCCAGCTGCACGACAGGATGGTCTTTGTATGGCCCGAAAACGGAATCGACCTCGTGCGCGTATTGCGGAACTCTGCAACGATTGTATTCTTCGGAGCCCGAAAGTCGCCAGACCGTGGCCATCAGCTCCACACATTCGTCGAAGTGCGCCGGAATCGGTCTCTGGGCAAAGGAGGTCAGCGCGGAGAGAACGGCGCAGAGGAGAACGGTTAATGTTTTTTTCATATTGGAATCAAAGCTCGGTTAATTATAAAAATGCACGAAATCACACGAAATCAGGCGCAAAGATACTTTTTTTTTGATTGTGGTGAAAAATATTCTTGCCCACTGCAACCTTTTGACATTTTTGCGTCATATAAATAAAAAAGTTGTAGTTTTGCAGCGTTGTTGTCTATGTATGATGTTAACGGACTTCGCATCGTCGACGGGAACGACGTGAAGAGAGTAATAAAAGAAGTCCCCTAAAAAAGGTATGAAAAAATTCGCTGTTATGACCCTTTACCTGCTCCTCTTGCAAGGCGTGATACACGTCGGATTGGCGCAACCAGCCCTCATCGTGCGGATTGACACCTTTTTCACAGCAGGACATCAATTCGAATGGGCCGATTATACCTACAGTGGGTACAACGACAAGTGGTATTGGACAAGGTCACGGCCGTATCCCTCTGTCTTGTACGAGGACGACCTTTACACGGTCAGCCAAGACAAATATGGCGAAGACATCCTCTTCACGGCAAAACAGCCTTCTTTGTACATTGACGCTCACAATGGGTGGTTGCAGTATGAATATGTGAACCGGCAATACTATTTCACCGGGGAATTCCATCAAATACTGCGCCATGGGGATCACTATTACTTTATCAACCCCAAACAGGTGGACAGTTTTCGTATCGACCAAAGTCCAGGAAATCCTTTGGTGAAGAACACCATTTTGGATATTTGTGACGAAAATTTAATGTTACGCCATGACAAATCCAAATGGTGCGATCCCCAAAGCGATTATGGCGGTTGGTATTGTTTTAGAGGATTTGTATGCCATGGTTGTTGCATCGGAAGACACTATTCTTCCACGATGCCCACAGATACCCTGTTTCACGGGGCTTTTGTGTCACACGACCAACTGCTCTATGTCGTCAGCTGCAACAATGAGGTGTTCATTGCCCAAAGGAACGGCAATGATTTGATCCGTGTCAAGGAATTGGGTCAAGGGTGGACCTTTTATGATTTTTGGGGCGAGCCAAATCGTTGGTGGAATCTCGGTCCGGGCGACAGCCGCCTGACGTTACCCTTCTCCACCGCCGAAGGTTCCGCCGGTATGCTGACCATCGCCGGTGACGACATCCATATTCGATATGTCATGTCTCTTGCGACGGAAGTGCCGTAATGGTATCGCGCCTTTTGAGATAGTTAAAAATGGAAATTTTACCAAAAAATGCACAATATGAAAAAGTCAATGTTTATCGCGGTTTTGCTGTTATTCGCTGGTCTCAGCCTGACAGCCCAACAGAATGGCAAATCCTTCCTGACCATCGACTACAAAGCGATGGAGAAGTTCGCCAAAAACCAAACCGAAGATTTCAAGGCGTTGGTCAACCGCTTCAATTCGGGCGACACCACTTTGACGGACGTGGAGGTGGCGAAAATCTATTACGGCAGCTATTTCTCTCCCGACTATTCCTATAAAGACGCCTCTAAGGAGTTGAGAGATCTGATGAAATCGGAATCCTACCGGCCTGCCTTTGAACAAAGCAAGAAGGAGCTGGAGAAATCACCCTGCTCGCTGGATTTGCTGCTCAAAGCCTATACCTGCGCCAATCGCCTTGGCGAGAGCAATGCCCTGTACTCCACCCAGATAGGGCAGATTGTGAACGTTATTCTCTCCTCAGGCGACGGACGGACGGAAAAGACCGCTTTCAAAGTGCTGGAGGTGTCGGACGAGTATTGTATCCTGTATGGCATTTTCGGGCTTAACCTCAAATCGCAGGCGTTGATCGGGCATTGCGACCGAATGACGGTCTATGAAGACGAGGCTCCCGACGAGACATTTGACATCTATTTTGACGTGTCGCTCCACCTTGCTCACCTCGACGAATTGTTTGGTGTCATGGACAAAGCCGATAAAATGATGAAAAAGTCGAAGAAGTCGAAACGGAAGAACGGGAAAAAGTATGGAGAAATCAGCTTTTGATAACCGTACTGCTGCATCTCGAACCTGAAGCTCTTGACAATCGTCGATTTGCCTATGCGGCGGGCACCTTCTATAAGAAGAGCACTTTTGCCGTTACTCTCCTTTTTCCACTTGAGCAAACGGTTGTATATCTTTTGTTTGAAGAGTCTTTCTGGTTCCATAACCCGTTGCTGTTGACCCCTCAAAAATAACGTTTTTTTCTTGTCCTCAAAATTTTAAACTTTTGCACATCCTGTATCTCAAGCAACCCAAAACGGCAGGACTGCAGCAGCACCTTGTGTCAGAATGCGTAGTGCACGCCGAGGTTCGCGCTCCAGTCGAAGTAGTGGGCGGCGAAGTGTTTTGCGAAGAGGCATCCATAGCCGGGTCGGAAGTCAATCTGCAGGGCCAGTGGGGATTTGAACTTGTACTCCAGTCCGACGATTGCGTTGGCGCCGCACTTGCCGAAGTCGTCGCGCGACATCATGAGGCCGAAGACCCCCTGGTATTGGATGTCGCTCCAGCAGTAGCCGATGCTTCCGCCAAGGCCCGCCAGCCCGTAAAGTCCTCCGACCAAGTTCCCTTCGAACATGAAGTTCGGGTTCAGTTCCACCGTCCAGAGGGCAACCCTCTTGAGGTCCACGTTCTGGAAACGGCCGCTGGTGGTGACGTATGCCGTGCCCAAATCCATTTGGAAGGCGAAATGGTCGCCGCCAAAGGTCTTGAACGACAAGGCCTGCATGGTGCCTGCGGAAATGCCGAATCCGTTTTTGTAAGGCGCTTGTGCATTGACAGTTAACAAAGTTGTTGACAGGATGGTGACAATTGTCAGAATACGAAATGCTTTTGACATGACTCTATGGATGCTAATGATGAATTTGTTTTTGATTTTGGCGCAAAAGTACAATTTTTTTGGATAGAGTGTCAGCGTTTCCTCCACCTAATCAGGGTCCATGCCTCGCCACTCGGGCGTTTGGCGAAGTTGATGCGTAAACCCTGTCCACCTATGGCAACCGCGCAAGAAACCGATAGGGGAGCAGGGCGTCCTCTCCGGCATAGCCCACGCCGATGCGCGGGGTGATTCCGAGGTGGTCCTCAGGAACGACCACTCCCCGGTCTTCGACCCACAGCTTGTCGCCGCAGAGCGAGAGGCCGTTGTCGGCGACGGTGAGACCGAGCAGTTTGGAGACTTTGCCCGGCCCGATGCCGATGTCGGGGGTGATTTTCCGTTTCCCGGAGCGTTGCAGCATCAGCTCCTCTCCATGTGTGGGCATAATCCCGCGGATAAGCACCGCGTCAGGGATTCCGTCAATGTTGGTGACGAAGTTGAGCAGATGGTGCATGCCGTAGCAGAGATAGACGTAGGCGACCCCACCCTCGTGGTACATCGTCTCGTTGCGGCGGGTGCGTCGTCCCCCGTAGGCGTGTGAGGCGCGGTCCGTGGTGCCCTTGTAGGCTTCCGTCTCGCAGATGATGCCACCGGCGAGCTGCCCGCTTATCCTCGTGAACAGGTACTTGCCCAGCAGGTCGCGCGCCAGACCGACCACGTTGTCTGTAAGAAAATAGTCTTTCGTCAGTTTCATTGCCGTTTCGGTTTCGGCGGCAAAAATACAATAATAATGGTTATTGGTTATTGGTTATTGGTTGTTGGTTGTTGGTTGTTGGTTGTTGGTTGTTGTGTTAATGCCTGAATAAGGTTGACCGTTTGCCCCATTCTTTTTGCTTAATTT
>CAMHNQ010000004.1 GCA_946186495.1 uncultured Bacteroidales bacterium | reverse complement strand
AGGACGACCCGCGCAACCCCGCCACCATCGCCGACAATGTGGGCGACAACGTGGGTGACGTGGCCGGCATGGGCGCCGACCTGTACGAGTCCTACGCTGGTTCCATCCTCTCCACCATGGCCCTCGGCGCGGCCGCTTTCGCCACCCTCGGCGCCGAGATGCAGATGCGCTCCATCCTCGCCCCGATGCTGATTGCCGCCGTCGGCGTGGTCCTCTCCGTGATTGGTATCTTCATGGTTCGCACGAAGGAAGATGCCACGATGACCGAGCTGCTCAAGGCCCTGAGCCGCGGCACCAACACCGCCGCCTGCCTCATCGCCGTGGCCACGTTCTGCATCATGTATGTGCTGTTCAAAGATTCCACCGACATCATTTGGTGGCAGGTCTCCCTCTCTGTGGTCGTGGGTCTGCTCGCCGGCGTGATTATCGGCAAATCGACGGAATACTACACCTCCCAGTCTTTCAAGCCGACGCAGAAGGTCGCCGAGGCCTCCCAGACGGGTCCCGCCACGGTCATCATCTCCGGTATCGGCTTGGGCATGATTTCCACGGTCATCCCGGTGCTCACCATCGGCGTGGCCATTATCCTGGCTTACCTTTGCGCCAACGGCTTCCAGATTGACTTCAACGCGGTCAACCTCTCCAAAGGTCTCTACGGCATCGGCATTGCCGCTGTGGGTATGCTCTCCACGCTGGGTATCACCTTGGCCACCGACGCTTACGGCCCCATCGCCGACAACGCCGGCGGTAACGCCGAGATGAGCGGCTTGGAGCCTGAGGTCCGTAAGCGCACCGACGCGCTCGACGCCCTCGGCAACACCACCGCCGCCACCGGCAAGGGCTTCGCCATCGGTTCCGCCGCCCTGACCGCCCTCGCACTGCTCGCCTCCTACGTGGAGGAGATCAAGATCGCCCTTGTGCGTATCGGCACTGACACCCTCGACCTTGGCGAACGTGTGGTGGATACCGCGCAAGCTTCCTTGATTGACTTCATGGAATACTACAACGTCTCCCTGATGAATCCGAAGGTGCTCGTGGGTGTCTTCATCGGCTCCATGATGGCCTTCCTGTTCTGCGGTCTCACGATGAACGCCGTGGGTCGCGCCGCCCAGAAGATGGTGGAGGAAGTCCGCCGTCAGTTCCGCGAAATCAAGGGCATCCTCACTGGTGAGGGTACTCCGGATTACGCCCGCTGCGTGGCCATCTCCACGAAGGGCGCTCAAAGAGAGATGCTGCTTCCGTCCATCCTCGCCATTTTGGCTCCCATCGTCACGGGTCTGATCCTCGGCGTGGCCGGCGTGCTCGGTCTGCTCGTGGGCGGCCTCGGTGCCGGCTTCGTGCTGGCCATCTTCATGGCCAATGCCGGCGGTGCCTGGGACAATGCCAAGAAGTATGTCGAGGAAGGCAACTTCGGCGGCAAGGGTTCCGACAACCACAAGGCCACCGTCGTGGGCGACACCGTGGGCGATCCCTTCAAGGACACCTCCGGCCCGTCCCTGAACATCCTCATCAAGCTGATGAGTATGGTCAGCATCGTGATGGCCGGTCTGACCGTTGCCGTGCATCTGCTGTAATCGGTCTGACGTATTATATCCCGAATATTGTCGAACGGGTGTCGCATTGCGGCGCCCGTTCGTGCGTTGTGGGGGGCACTACCCGGCAAATTTTCGCATTTTTTTGTGCGTTTTGTTATTTTTTTGTATCTTTATTATTTTTTTGTATCTTTGCGGCGTCAAACGTCCGAAGCCCAGGAGCCGACGCTTCCAAGCGTCGCAACTCCCGTTGACGGGCTTGCGGCGGGAGACAGACATAAAAGGCGTTGAGTCAACGTCTTATCTGCGGCGTTCAGAATCTCGCAAATTCTAATTCCTGCTGCACGGTAAGGCAATGTTCAATGTCCATGGTTTGTGTATCATCTGTAGGGGTGAATGGTTATCCGCCCCTATAATACGGACATTCTCAAACAATCCGTTTGATATATACAACAGCGTGGGCTTCGGCATTGCTTATCCTTGGCGGAAGGCAATGCGAGAGCCTGAGTGGCGGGATGAGCGATGAGTTCAGATTCCCCGCTGCTGCTCTGATAGGGTGCAAATAGGACGCAGACACGAATCAAACGGTCAACACAAGAGAAGCGTCGCTCCTACCCCGCGCCGGCTCGCCCAAATAAAAAAGAGGATGCGTAAGCCCTGTGCTTCATCCCCGGAAGGTCTATTTGCAGTCGTGCTGCAAGGGTGTTCCGTTCGTGGGCGCGTACATCGCGCCTTTCCGCACCTATTTGTCCAAACGCATGGTTTCCAATTTCAAAAGTGCGAAGCGGGAGATCTCGCAGCGGCTGTCAGACACGAGCCGGTCGCTTACAGAAGAGGACTGTCGCACGATTTTGGCACGTGTCAACTCCTACCTCGGTCTGAGCCGTCATTTCCGGTCGGTGCGGATGTGCAGTGCTGGGAATGCTGCCTGCCGAGTTCTACCGCTGGTTTTTGGTAGGGGAGGGTATTACGAAGGTGGTGGGCTGTCTCCGCGATTAAACAATTGAGAATTGAGAATTGAAAATTGAAAATTGGGGTGTGGCCGGTGGGGCTGCGCCCTTTGTCGTAGAGGCGCAAAAATTTCCGTCCCCATCACGTGCTTGTGTCAAATACCGTCAATGCAGATACGCTGAAAATGCAACATACGTGCCGTTTCACGCCAAAAACAATCAGTTAATTGTAAAAAAATCAACTTTCAAAAAAATATTAACAAAACAGCAGTGCATATAGGAAAAAGTGTATCTTTGCGGCGTTGAATTTATCCTTTATCAAAACCGAAGAAAATGAAAGAAATTAAAAGCACCTGTTCAATCGATGAAGCCCGACGGTACGTGGCCAACGCCGAAGAGGTCATCAAGAAAGCCAACTATGACCCGGAACTGAAAAGCTACACAGACAGTAAGTATATTAAGGCAGCCGGAGACTACCTTTGGAAGGGTTGTCTCATCGCTCTTGAGACGGTTTTTCACGTGCGGACGGGTAAAGGCCGCCCATCCATCGACAAGTACAGAAATGCTGTCGCTAAACGCGACAAAAAACTGCTGAATTCCGTGAATATAGGCTATGAAACCATGCATCTTGTCATGGGCTACGACGGCAACAGAAGCAAGCGGATCTGCGACACGGGTTTTGAACTCGCCAATGACATCATCGACCACTGCGCGGCATTGCTGCCGAAAATGGTGTGCGCGTGATCGGTAGAACAAGACTTGGACAGGTTTGGAGACGTGTGGGTTGTCTCCGCGACTAAAAAATTGAAAATTGAGAATTGGGGTGTGGCCGGTGGGGCCGCGCCCTTTTTCTATGGAACCAACCGCGTCCTTGCGGTCGGGCGAGTGCGGTGATCTAAAGCCGTTCCGGCCGCAGTCCCTCACATGGCGTTGCGCATGGGCTTCATCAGTTCGCTGAGCATCTGCTTGGCGCGCATGATCTGGATCTTGACATTGGAGAGGGTGCGGCCGAGGCGCTTGGCAATTTCCTCGTAGGGGAGGTCCTCGTAGTAGCGCAGCTCGATGACGTTACGGTATTTTTCGGGGAGCTCGGCCACGGCGGCGCGTAATAGCTGCAGCCGCTGCTTGTCGATGACCTCCTCCTCGGGGGTGCGCTGGAGGTTCTCCTCGCTTTGGTCGATGATGGAGGTGGTGCTGCTCGTGTAGAGGTCTTCCTCGAAATATTGCGGCATGTTGTTCTTCAGCCGGAGAAAATCGATGCTGTTGTTCAGCGCGATGCGGTAAAGCCAGGTGGAAAAGGCGTATTTCGGGGTGTACTTGTCCAGGTACCGGAACGCCTTGCCGAAGGTCATGAGGGTCAGGTCCTCCGCGTCGTCCTTGTTCTTCACCATCCTGACCAGCATGTAGTAGATGCTGTCGCGGTAGAGCCCCATCAATTCGGCATAGGCCTGTTGGTCGTTGTGGTCCAGAGCCTTGCGGAGCAGGACATAGTCGCGTTGCGCCTTCTCGGTTTGACAGGTGTTGGTCATTTCGCTATCTTTTTGTGGTTAATCTTGGCCGAAAGCCAGTATGCCGGGTTCAACAGGGAGAACAAAATGTCATAGAATAAAAACAGCGGGATAATCTGCTTTTCGTTCAGCTTTTTGGCGGAAATGCCCATGACGACGAACATGCTGGCAATCCGTGCCACGGCGATGCCGGCGGTGATGTAGAGGGCCAGGGGCTGGTGCAGCGAGGCCAGGATGGACAGGACGAGGACAGTGTAGAACAGGAGGTTGGTTAATTCGTAGAGACTGAGGATTATCCTGTTTTTCAGGGAATTGAATTTTCGCGTGTAGAAGAGGCTGATCTTGTGCAGCCGCCAGAAACGATATTGGGGCATGTGCTGGCAGACTGTGGCGGCGTCCGGGGAGAACTCGATGGCGGTGTTGTTCTTGGAGGCGGCGCGGTGGATGAAGATGTCCTCCTCCCCGAATAGCAGGTGGTTGTAGGCGATGAAGCCGTTCTGCTGGTAGAAGAGCGGGCGAATGAATGCCACGTTGTGGAGATCGCTGCGGTAGGTGCTGTGCATGAGCGCGTGGGAGAAATACTGCATGGCGCCGATGAGGTTGTCATAGTGAAGGAAATGGCTGTAGATGCCTTTCTTTTTGCTGTAGGTGTTGTACCCCAGTACGATGCGGTTGTGGAACTGGAAGTTCTGCGCCATGAGCGACAGCCATTGTCTCGAGGCCGGGGCGCAGTCGGGGGAGGTGAGAATGATATGGTCGTGGCTGGCGCATTTGATGCCTATGGAGATGGCCATCTTCTTGCCCCGGCTGGTGGAGACCGCCGTGCTCAGGTCCACAAACTTGATGTTGGGGTACCGCTCGCGGTATTCCTTGATGGCGTGCAGGGAGTTCTCGTCGCGGGAACGGTCGTTGACAATGACAATCTCAAATGAAGAGTATTGTTGTTCAAGGAGTTGAGGGAGAGATTGCAGAACTTGCGCGGCATCGTCGCGCACCACGATGACCACGGAGATGGGGATGTCGCGGAAACTGAGGGCGGACTTTTTCCGATAAAAGGCGAAGCGTCCGTAAATGACGTAATAATAGATTAATTGAATGAGAGTTATGACGCCAAATACGATTAAAACAGCCAATGCTATTTTGCTGATTTGCATACTTGTGAATCGGTTTAGGTTAATAGTTTGGCTGCAAAAGTATGTTTTATTTCGATAAAAGATGTATTTTTGCCAAAATTTTATAAACAAACTTACGAACAAAAACAGTATGAAGTTTACGCTCCGGAAGGAAGACGGGAAAAGCCATGCGAGAGTCGGTCTGATTGAGACCGGCCATGGTCTGATTGAGACTCCGATTTTTATGCCTGTGGGTACCCTTGGCGCGGTGAAGTCGTTGCATATCAGAGATTTGAAAGAACATGTGAAGGCTCAGATTATATTAGGGAACACCTATCATCTTTATCTGCGGCCCGGCCTGGAGGTGTTGCGTGAGGCTGGCGGACTGCACAAGTTCAACGGCTGGGATCGCCCGATTCTCACTGACAGCGGCGGATTCCAGGTGTTCTCCCTGAGCCACCGTCGCAAGATTGACCCCAAGGAAGGTGTCTGGTTCCAGTCGCACATCGACGGCTCAAGGCATCTTTTCAGCCCTGAGAAGGTGATGGACATCGAGCGCACCATCGGGGCGGACATTATCATGGCCTTCGACGAGTGTACGCCATATCCGGCCGACTACAGGTATGCCAAGAACTCCATGGAGGTCACCTGCCAGTGGCTGGACCGTTGCATCGCACGGCTGGCAGAGACCGAGCCCCACTACGGTTATGAGCAGACGCTGTTCCCGATTGTGCAGGGCAGCACCTATCGCGACTTGCGGGTCAAGTCAGCCGAGTTCGTGGCTTCCAAGAACTGTGAGGGCAATGCCATCGGAGGGGTTTCTGTGGGCGAGCCGACGGAGCTGATGTACGAGATTACGGACATCTGTTGCCAGGTCCTGCCCAAGGACAAGCCGCGCTACCTGATGGGGGTGGGCACGCCCGCCAACATCCTGGAATGCATCTCCCTCGGTATCGATATGTTCGACTGCGTGATGCCGACCCGAAACGGCCGTAACGGCATGATATTCACTTGGGAAGGCATGATGAATATGCGCAATGAGAAGTGGAAGGACGATTTCACCCCGATAGACGCCGGGAGCGACCTCTTTGCCGACCGCGAATACACACGAGCCTACTTGCGCCACCTCTACGTATCGGACGAGATACTCGGCCCGATGATCGGCAGCATCCACAACCTGCATTTCTATCTCGACCTGGTGACCACTGCCCGCCAAAAAATCCTCGACGGTACCTTTGCCACCTGGAAGGACGAGGTCTTGCCGAAAGTTTCGCGAAAATTGTGACGATAAGTGGTTTGAAACAGATGTCCGCTTATAGAGACACGGTTAATCGCGTCTTGTCATAGCCACGTGTAGGGCAAACCCATTCCAGCAGTGGGTATTACGCAGTCGGAAATACTGCTGAAAAGAGAACGTCACCCGTCGTACGTCCTATGTCACAACTGCATCCAATTGTCGAAATCTTCCGCACTCACTAGTCCCAGCTCCAACGCTGACTCCCGTAACGTGAGTCCGTTCTCGTGGGCGTGTTGTGCGATTTTCGCGGCGTTGTAGTAGCCGATGTGCGGGTTCAGTTTCGTGACCAGCATCAAGGAGTTGTGAAGATGCATGGAGATGCGTTCCAGATTGGGCTTTATTCCTTTGAGACAATGGTCGTTGAAGGAGTTGATGACGTCGGCCAGCAGTCGCGACGATTGCAGCAGGTTTCGGCCGATGAGGGGCATGAATACGTTGAGTTGCAGATGTCCTTGCATGGCGCCGGTGGTGATGGCCACGTCGTTGCCGATGACTTGGCAGCAGACCTGCGAAAGTGCCTCGCACTGAGTGGGGTTCACCTTTCCGGGCATGATGGAGGATCCGGGCTCGTTGGCGGGCAGGATCACCTCGCCAATGCCGCAGCGGGGGCCCGAGTTGAGCAGCCGGAAGTCGTTGGCGATTTTCATCAGCGATACGGCCAGGCGCTTGAACGCCCCCGACATCTCGCAAAGCGAGTCATGGGTGGCCATCGCCTCGAACTTGTTGGGGCAGTTGGTGAACTCGTATCCCGTGAATTGATTGATGTATTGCAGGGCGATTCTGTCGTAGCCTTCCGGGGTGTTGATGCCGTTGCCGACTGCCGTGCCGCCGATGGGCAGTTCCATCAGGTGCTTGAGACTTTGCCGGATGACCTCGTGGCCGTGCTCTAACTGCGAGAGATGGCCGGAGAGCTCGTCGCCCAGCGTCAGCGGGGTGGCGTCCATCAGGTGCGTGCGCCCGATCTTCTTGATGCCGGCGTATTCAGCGACTTTTTCTCGATAAGTGGCCATCATGCGCTCCAATGCGGGCAGCGTACGGGTGATGATGCTCTTTGCCGTGGCGATGCGCATGCCCGTGGGGAATATGTCGTTGGTGGACTGCGACTTGTTGACGTCGTCGTTGGGCGACAGGAAAAGAGGGTAGTCTGTGAGCATGCCGCCGTGCAGCAGCTGTGCGCGGTGGGCAATTACCTCGTTGACGTTCATGTTGGTCTGCGTGCCCGAACCGGTCTGCCAGATGTGCAAGGGGAACTGGTCGTCCCATTGACCGGCGAGGATTTCGTCGACCACGTGCACGATGAGGTCGCGTTTGTCTTCGGACAACACGCCGCAGTCGTGGTTGGCACACGCAGCCGCCTTCTTGGCTGTCGCGATGCCGTAGATGATTTCTATGGGCATGTGCTTCTTGCCGATTTCGAAGTTCTCCATTGCCCGCTGCGTCTGTGCTCCCCAAAGTTTGTCGGCTTCGACGCGCATTTCTCCTAAAGTGTCTTTTTCGATTCTATATTCCATAATTTTATTTCGTGTCTATTACTTCGTGTTGGTTGCTTCGTTCTCGAATTCTCACAAGTCTAAGATTCCCACGCTAATCGTAGAACTTCCAGTTCACGCCCACTTCGAAGTTGCGGCCCTGCATGGGGTAGCCAGGGGTGGTGATGTATCGGAAGCTCATGAGGCCGGCGATGAGGTTGCCGCCGCGCACATAGAAGGAAATCCGCTTCACGCGCATGGCAATATGAGCGTTGAGGTAGAGGTAGTTGCCGACGCTTGAGAACTGCTGGCTGTAGAATTGGTGGATGATGGGGTTGTATCCGTCGGCGAAGTAGGGCGTGTTGTAGAACAGGTCGATGCCCACTTGGAAGCGCAGCCGTTTCTTGAAAATGCGCGTGGTGTAGGCGGCCCCGATCTTGCCCGCAAACAGCGGAACGGTGACGGCCTTGTTGGTGGAGTGCTGCAAGGCCATCTGTGCGTCGATGCCGAAGTGCTTGGTGCGGACGGGCGCGAGGAGCTGCAGCTGCAACACTTGCACCGCCTTCTCCAACTGCATCGGCTCGAATTGGTTGTCAAGGAAGACGTGGCGGCCGAGATTGTAGAAGTTGAAACCGAGGCGGTATCCGTACAAACTCCAGTGGACCCCCGCCTTGAAAGTGTTCTGCTTCTTCCATTCCTTGTCCCAGAGGTTGTTGTTGCCCGAATAGTGGCTGAAAATGTAGTCGGGGGAGTACCGGTAGAAGGAGGCCTCCAAGTCGAGGTGGTTGCTGTGTTTCTGGTTGATGATGAAGCGGGCGCCGACTCTCGCCTGGGCATCGTTCTGCGTGTAGCCGAAGAAGCTGTAGGCAAAGTGGCCGTAGAGCTCCCACACCCTGAACAGCCGGGCCGTGGCACGCGCGAAAACAGTGACGCTGTTGTCGGAACAGAATGGTTGGGTGGCATGGACGTACTCGTGGCGGACTCCCCCCGCAAAGCGGATGAAGTAGGGTTGGTCGCCCACCGTGTCAACAGGGCTGAAGTTCGCCCACTGGAGTGTGTTCGCCACCGAAAAGCACCGGAGTGAGTCGTTGGTGGTGTCTGTGCTCATGTAGTACCTGTTGACATAGAAGAGGTTGTTGAGGTCGTAGTCGGTGAAATGGTTGTCTGTGTAGTTGATGTCGAGAGTGTGGCTGAGCGTGCCATAGTAGTTCCCTTTCTTGCTGTGGATGTTCAGATAGTTGGTCAGCTGTCCAGCGTGCGTGTTGATTAGCGTCTGGCCGTTGCTGAACATCACGGGGAAACTGCTGAGGTCATAGGTGATGGTGGTGTCGCGCGGGTTGCGGTCGGTGAAGTCGTTGCTGAGCTGTAAACCGCCGTTTTCGGAGAATTTGGCGTGGTTGAAGACGTAGGCGGCAAGGAATCCGTAACGACGGTTTGGGGTCTCGTAACGAGCAGACAGGCTGAGACTCAGACGGTTGATTCCCTGGTGGATGAAATAGCCCGCGTTGCTGGCCCCGTCCAAGTTGAAGACAAAGTCAGCGCCCCGTACATGCTGGGCGTGCGTGGCTTCGAAGTCGTATTCGTTGAGGATACCGTAGGTGAAGTCAATGTTCGTGAAGGAGGTCTTCACGTCATAGATGTCCAGGTCCTGTATTCGTTTGAAATAGAGCGGATAGGGTAGGGTAATCATGGTGAAGCCTATCGGGTGGTCCTCCACGAAGACCATGTTCTTGTGTGCCTGCCCGTTGATTCCCAGCGACTGGTACAGGTTCTGGATCTTCCACAGTGGGTCGTAGCTCGCGATGCCATACATCGTGGTGTCAATCCCCGTATATCGGATAGGGTAGTACTGGAAGGTCGGGAAGGCGGCGTGGCGGGTGGGCAGGTAGTCGGGCGACAGCGCCATGGAGGAGTCGATGGCAGGTCTTGCCCCTTTTTCCTCCTGCGCATAGGCGAAAATGCCACACAAAATGAGTGCGATGAATAGTGATATGGTTTTATATTTCGTTGACTTGTAGTACATTGCTTGTCGAACGGTCTTGATGCTTTTATGATGGCAAAGGTAAAAAAAAAATGTATCTTTGCAGGTCAAATTTTCTATTGAAACATATTAACGTAAAAGCAATGAAAAAAATAGTCGTCTGGATTGCCCTGCTTGGCATTTGCCAGTCTGTATGGGCGCAAAACCTTCACATTACACAGAACAGTTACCAGAAGATAGCGGTCACTTTCACTACGGGAAAACTCTCGGCTGATGAGATTTCCGTTCCGGAAGGCGACTTCTCGCTGATTTCCCTGCCGGGATGCGGTTCATCGTACAGGCCGGGGACCCCGCAATTGCCTCAGCTGACCAAGATGCTGCAAATCCCGGTGTGTGACTCGGTGGTTGTCACCGTACTCAACGCGCAGTACACCGACTATGACGCCGCAGCGCTGGGCATCCAGCACCCGATCTTCCCCACACAACCCTCTCTCTCCAAAAAGGATGTGAGGCCCGAGTTCGTCTATGACCAGCAGATTTACGGCGAGGACAGCTTCTTCCATTTCCCGTTGGTGCAGGTGGAGAAAGCAGGCATCCGCCGCGATGTGGCGCTGGCCAACGTCAGCGTATCCCCTGTGCAATACAACCCTGTCACCCGAAAAGTCAGGGTGTACACTCGCTTCGATGTCGAGTTCACGTTTGTGAATGCGGACATGGGTCGGACCCTTGCGCTCCGGAAGTTCTCCTCCCCGCTCTTCTCCAGTGACGAGGATAATGTCATCAACAAGATGGAGGGTATGCGTGACGAGTATTCCGGTGCCCCTGTCAAGTATTTGATCATCGGTAACAGCATGTTCGCCTCCAACGAGGACTTGGCCGCGTTCGTGGCATGGAAACGGCGCCTCGGCTATCTGGTGGAAGTGGCCTACACCAATGACGCGAACGTGGGCACCACCACCACCTCCATCAAGAACTTCATCCAGGGCAAATACGACAACGCCACCCTGGATGACCCCGCCCCCACCTACCTGCTGTTTCTCGGCGACCGCGCACAGCTGCCGGCCTTCACCGGCCAGACCGACGACAGCCACATCACCGACCTGTATTACGCCACTCTGTCCGGAAACGACTATCTGCCGGATTGTTACTACGGCCGCCTCTCCGCCACCAACAACCAGGAACTCTCCAACCAGATTGAGAAAATCCTGATGTATGAGCAATATTCCATGCCCGACCCCTCCTATCTGGGCAATGCCGTGCTGATTGCGGGCTCTGATAACTACTGGTCGCCGACGCACGCCAATGGACAGGTGCACTACATCAACGGCAACTACATTAATAATGACAACCCTCATTACACGAATGTGATGCCTCACCTCTACAATTGCTCCTCGCAGGCCGCGACCATCCGCTCCGAAATCAATGCGGGCGTGGGTTTGGCCAACTACACCGCCCACGGCAGCGAGACCAGCTGGGCCGACCCGACCTTCAACGTCAACCAGGTCTATGCGATGAACAACACGGACAAATATGGCCTCTGGATTGGCAACTGCTGCGTCACGGGCAAGTTTCAGTACGGGGAATGCTTTGCGGAGGCGGTCCTCCGTGCCGAGAAAAAGGGTGGTATGGGCTATGTCGGCGCCTCTAACAACAGCTATTGGAACGAAGACTTCTATTGGGCTGTCGGCGTTCGCAGCAACATCACCGCCAACCCCGTCTATATGTCCCATAACCTGGGAATGTACGACAAACTTTTCCATACGCACAACGAGAACCACAGTGTCTGGGTCTCCACCATCGGCGGCATCGTCACGGCCGGTAACATGGCGGTGCAGTCCTCGTCCTCGGAGATGAAGCAGTACTATTGGGAAATCTACCATTGTTTCGGCGACCCCTCCGTGCGGGTCTATTTGGGCATCCCGACGGAGATGCCTGTCACCGCGAGTTCTGTGATTGTCGTGGGGGCAAGCCAGTATGAAGTACAGGCTGATCCCTATGCGTATGTCGCACTCACGCACAACGGTGCGCTGGTAGCCGCCGGATTCGCGGATGCCAACGGCCATGCCTCCCTCACCCTGCCTGCCTCGCTGGAACCTGGCGACTGCGAGTTGGTTGTGATGGGGCAGAACCGCATCGTCTATTTCCAGTCGGTGCAGGTCATCGTACCCAACGGTCCCTATGTGATCCCCACCGCCGTGGAGGTCGCGGAGAACACCAGCTTTAATCAGGGCAACACCGTCAGGATGAATCTCTCCCTTGCCAATGTGGGGGTCTCTGGTGCGTCGCAGGTGTACGCCACGCTCACCCCAGACCAGCCTGTCACCATGCTCCAGGATTCTGTCTTTGTCGGCACAATGTCTGTTGATGCGACAGAGAACCGCGCAAACGCCTTCGCCTTCGTCATGCCCGCTGCCGAAGATTACGAGAACCTGCCGTTCACCCTCAAGATTCACTGGGCGGACACCACTGTCTCCCGCGCTGTCCGCGTGTTGGTGAAGCTTCCCAACGTCACCATGAAGGAATACAAGACCCGGATCAACCACGCAGAGGTCCAGTCCTATAACGCTGGAGACGAGGTCGACTTTGTCATCACGGCCCAGAATGTCGGTCACCAAGCCGTCTCCGGATGTTCGGTTGATTTGACCTGCAACTACTCCGGGGTCTCCGTCCTCACCCCCGTGGCCCATCTGGATGGTCTGGAACCGAATGCCAGCTCAGTCAAGACCTTCACCGTGAAAATCGCGGACACGGTCCCGCCCGCCTCCATAGTCTCCCTCTATTATCACATCATGTACGATAATGTGCACCGTGTCGACACGCTTAACATGCTGGTGGGCGGCAACTTCGAGACGTTCGAGAGCGGCGACTTCAGCCAGTATGCGTGGACGATGGGCAGTAACCCGTGGGTGGTTACCAACGCACAGCATTACGCAGGCAACTATTCCGCCCGTTCTGCGATGAACCTCCCGGGCAATTCCTCGTCCGACATGACAATCACCACGACAACCACCGAAGCATCCACGATTTCCTATTACAGGAAGGTCAGTTCGGAAGAGAATTACGACAAGTTCTCCTTCAGCATAGACGGTACGAAAGTAGACGAGGCTTCCGGCGAAGTGGACTGGACCTATTTCAGCACGGAAGTCCCGGCTGGTACCCACACGTTCAGATTCTCCTACTCGAAAGACTACTCCTACGACGATGGCAGCGACTGTGCCTGGTTGGACAACATCTCCCTTCCGACGGTTGGCATTCTGGTAGTTGAGGATGTGGAAGACAATGTGAGCGTGGCCGATCACGCTATAGCGTATGCGAAGGTATACCCTAATCCGGCAAACGACTATGTGGTCATAGAGAGCGAAACCCCTGCCGGACGTGTGGCACTGTTCGACCTGAACGGTCGCATGGTGAAGTCCGGGAACGCGGATGGCGGGAACCGCTATCTGTTGAACATGGGCGACGTCGCCCCCGGCTTTTACCTGCTGCAAATCACTTTCAGTGACAACCGGACCCAGAATCTGAAGATCATCAAGAGATAATGGCAAACACATCCGAACAATATGACCAAATGATTGCCTATTGCGGCGACATTTTCCGCCAGAAGGCAATCGACTACGGCACAGCGTGGCGTATCCTGCGCCTGCCGTCACTCACCGACCAGATTTACATCAAGGCCAACCGTATTCGCAGCATCCAGGAAAAGGGGGAGGCGATGGTGGCCGAGGGCATCGTTCCCGAGTTCGTCGGTATCGTCAACTATGCGGTGATGGCCCTCATCCAGTTGGAAATCGGCGTGGCCAACACCCCGGAGGAGGCCGCTCTCGCCCCCGAAAAGGTCCGTGAGTATTATGACCGCTACATCCGTTCGGCTAAAGAACTGATGATGAACAAGAACCACGACTACGACGAGGCATGGCGGCAGATGCGCATCAGTTCCATCACCGACATCATTCTTATGAAAATCTACCGCGTGAAGTCCATCGAAGACCATCAGGGCAACACCCTCGTCTCCGAAGGCCTTGACGCCAACTACTACGATATGATTAACTATGCCATGTTCTGCCTGATCCGTCTGCTTCTGGAAAAGGAGGAGTGTCAGTAGTTCATGATGTTTTTTTTAATAATCATCGGATAGTAAAACCTAAAATTGTAAACTGAAAACCGTTAATATGAGCAAAAAAGAACCTGTATGGCTAAAAATCATCCGCATCCTGCTGGGCTGCCTGTTCCTGTTCTCCAGTTTCACGAAAGCCATTGATCCGGTGGGCTTCGGGGTGACGATGAACGATTATTTTGTCTCCTTCCACATGGGATTCCTCCATCCGCTGGCACTCTTCGCGGCCGTGGTGGCCATCACATGCGAGTTTGTCCTCGGATGCATGTTGCTCTTTCGCGTCAGGGTGCAACTCGCCGCATGGGGGTATCTACTCTTCATGACCTTCTTCTTTTTCCTGACTTTGTGGCTCGCCGTCGCCGAGCAACTCGAACTCAAAGGAATCCATTATTTCGGCGTGGTCAAGGACTGCGGCTGTTTCGGCGACGTGATTGAAATGAACAATATGCAGACGTTCCTCAAGAATGTGGTGATTATCATCCCCACGCTGATTCTTTTCTACCATCGCAAGAAACTGAGCGACTGCCGGTTGACTGTGCTTGGTCAGTGGTTGGCTGTGGGTGTCTTCACCCTCATCGCGGTCTGCTTTCAGCTCTATGTCATCCGTCATTTGCCTTTTATTGGGAAGAGCGACTGGAACAAAGGCAAGGATGTGTCTGTTTTCGTTTCCCAACCCGCGCAGAAGGATGTGGTCTTCGTCTATCGCAACATCGCCTCGGGCGAGGAGGTGCGTCTTTCCCAGGAGGAGTTGATGGAGCAGGCCGACGACTTCTATGAGAAGAATGAGTACGTGGATCGGGAAGACAAAGTCGTCAAAGAGGCTGTGAAAGCCAAGATTGACGGTTTCAACATGCTGGATGAAAATGGCGCGGACCATGCACCCGACTATTTCGCCACCGGCAAGGAAAGCGATACCTATATATTGTATGTTCACGATTTGGCCGAAGCCAATGAAAAGGGAATGCAGAGAGCCGTCAAACTCGCCAAAGCGTGTGAGGACGCAGGCGTTGACTTCGTGGCCATCACCAACTCTTCCGAAGAGGACATCGCGCAGTTCGTGAAGAGGTATGGCATCGAATTCCCCGTTTATTACAATCCTATCAACCCGGTCACCGGCCCGTTCATGGTTCGTGACGCGGTCCGGTCCAACCCCGGTATAATCCTTCTGCAAAAGGGGACGGTGAAGGAAAAATGGGCTTGGCGCGACTTCCCCCCGGCTCCCGGGGCGCGTGAATGAGTTTCCTTTCGAGGAATTAAATCACGTGATAGATGACAGTCAAACAACTCATTACCGATATTACTCGCCGACTGCAGCCGCTTTACGACCCGCGTGAAGCGGCTGCAGTCGCGTCGTTGTATGTCTGTTCGCGGCTTTGCATGGAACATCATGAGATTGCGTTGCGGCGTGACGAGGAGGTGCCGGAAGCTCTGTCGCCTCAGGTCCGCAATGAGGTGGGGCAGCTGGCAGACGGGTGTCCGGTACAATATGTGATAGGGGAGACAGACTTTTATGGGCTGCCTTTCCAGGTGAATCCATCGGTGCTGATTCCCAGGCCCGAAACCGAGGAGCTGGTGCAGATGATTGTGCGGCAGTATGAGAATAGGCGCGTTGACATTTGGGATGTGGGTACCGGAAGTGGCTGCATTGCCGTCTCATTGGCCAAGATGCTGCCCGCAGCACGGGTTTTCGCCACCGACATTTCCGAGAACGCCTTGGAGGTGGCACGCGGAAACGCGGCGCTCAACGGAGTGGGGGTGTCCTTCGCTTGTCATGACTTGCGCGACGTGGAAAACCTCCCTTTCGGAAACCGGCGCTTCGATGTCATTGTCAGCAATCCACCGTATGTTCCCGCCTCCGACCGCGCTTCGATGCACCGCAACGTGGCCGGTTACGAACCCGCCCTCGCCCTCTTCGTCCCCGATGACGACAAGCTGTGGTGCTACGACGCCATCGCCCGCGTGGGGCGGCGTGCGCTGAATCCCGCCGGACGGGTTTTTGCGGAAACCTATCACAACTTTCACGATGAAATCGGAGAGATATTCCAAGCGTTTGGATACCAGGATATACAGTCCTATAGGGACCTGAACAATCACTTGCGCTTCATTTCCGCCTCGACGGCTAACGGCTGATGGCTTAAAACTCGACCAGGAATCTGACGTTGATCAGCCGTCCGGTCAGGTAGGTAGGGATTGGCCGCTGGTTGTTGTAGATGTCGGTCACCCACATGTAGGACGACACATTGTAAATGCCCAGAAGGTTGAACACCTCCACGTAGAATCCTGCGTTTTTGATGCTGCGCAAGAAAGTGGACTTGTGTTTCATCCGGTCACGGCTCTGTTCGAGCAGCATGAAGGAGAATCCCAGGTCAACGCGACGGTACCAGGGGCTGGTGAACACGCGCATGGCCGGTTCCGCTTTTGGCGGGCCGAACGGCAAGCCGCTGGCGAAGACGAAGTTCAGGTGTACCCGGAACTGCGGGAAACTGGGGATATGGTCCTGAAAGAAAAGGTTGAAGGAGAGGAGTTGGTCCGTGGGACGCCGGATGTATCCTACCTCCTGCCGGTTGCCCTCAGGGTCGGTGCGATAGTCGCCGATCACGTCCTCCATGGTCTTCATGAGCGACACAGACAGCCATGACTCCAGCCCGCGCACGAACTCGCCGCTGATGCGCAGGTCAAGGCCTGTGGCGAACCCCTTGGCGTTGTTCTCCCCGTTGTAGATGATCTGCACATTGTTGACGTTGTAGGTGATCAGCCGGTCAAGGTGCTTGTAGTATGCTTCCGCCGTGAACTTGAACGGGCGCCGCCACATCTTGAAGTGGTATTCGCTGCCAATGACCACCTGTGCTGACCGTTGCGAACGGATGTCGGGGTTCAAGGTGCCGTCAGGGTAGCGCATCTCACGGTAAAATGCCGGTTGGTAGTATAGTCCGGTGCGGACGCTGAACTGCCAGTCCTGTTTCCAGCGAGGTTTGTACAGGAAGGCCAGACGCGGGGACACGGTGAATTCTTTCTTGTTGTATGTCCAGAAATGGTATCGAAGTCCGCCGGTGAGCGTGAACCGATTCAGGGTGTCGCCGTCAATCTTCCATGTGTCCTGGATATAACCGGTGAAACGCCATGTGTTAAGGTTGTTGATGGATTGCAAGTAGTTGTTGGCTCCGAAATCGAGTTCTCGGGCGGGGTCCCCGGGCAGGACAATCTCTCCTGGTAGGGTCGGGATGTAAGGCAGGGTGTAGCCGGAGGAGTCCGTCATGGTCCACTCCTTGATGTTGTCCCGGATTTGTTCGTTCTGCGCTTTCACGCCCCATTCGAGGGTGTTGTGAAAGGGAATCTTGTGGGTGCCCTGCAAGTCAATGGCTGACACAATGGAGGCGAGGTGGTTGCGTGCGTGTTCCAGGTAGCTGCCGTATCCCAGCTGGTCGCCAATCTCCGTCTCCCCGTCACCGCCTAACCTGATCTCGTTCAGCCAGTACTGCGCCAGGATGTCGTAGGTCTCGCTCTCCTTGGCGTAGTAGGAGGAGGCGATGAGCCGGAGCTGGTCGCGCTCCGTAGGCTGGTACAGGAAAGTCAGGCCTCCGAGGTAGTTCTGGTAGCGGTCCAGCTCTTGCCCCTCGTAGAATGCGCGCAGCATCTGGGCGTCCCCGACAGATCCGAACTTCCGGGTCACGCTGTCGGGCTGGAAGAGGTAGGAGTTGTACGACAGATTGCCAAGGAAGCTCATGGTGAGTTTCGGGGCGACTTTCCACTTCAGAAGGAACTGTGTGTCGAAGAAACGGGGCTTGTAGTTGCCGGAAGTCTCCATCGACTTCAGCAGGTAGGTGTTAGCCTTGTAGCGGATGCCTATCAGGTAGGAAAAGTTATTGACTTTGCCTTCGACGTGGGCGTTGGCTCCGAGCAGGCTGGCCGATAGGGATGCTCCGAATTGTGTCGGGTCTTTGTAGGTCACATCCAGTACGGAGGACATTCTGTCGCCGTATTTCGCGTCAAATGCGCCGGCAGAGAAAGTGACGTTGCCGGTGAGGTCGCTGTTGATGAAGCTCAGCCCTTCCTGTTGGGCGTTGCGTACCAGGAACGGCCGGTAGATTTGGATGCCGTTCACGAAAACCAGGTTCTCGTCGAAGTTGCCCCCTCGGACGTTGTATTGGGAGCTGAGCTCGTTGTTGGAGGAGGTGCCGGGCAGCATCTTGATGAGCGACTCCATCCCTCCGGTCGGGGAGGGTAGTTGGAACGTCAGCTTCGGGTTCACCTGTATGTATCCGGATTTGTTCGCCCCACGGATGTTCACCGCCTCCAACCGCTCTCCTGTGGTCCGAAGGACGATGTTGAGCGTGCGGGTCTCCTTGGACTTCATCCGAAGCGGGATGAGGGTGTCCTGATGGCTGAGGTGCTGAATGTAGAGCTGTATGTCGCGGCCGGCAGGCACGCCGAAGCTGAACTGGCCATGCTCGTTGGTGATGGTCTGCTGGTCGAAATCCGTTCCCCGGATGACGGCATTCTCAATGGGGTCGCCGAATTCGTCGGTGACCACCCCTTTGACAATGGCGTTTTGCGTGAATCCGAGTACGCTCGCCAGCAGCAATATGATAGTAATAAGTGACCTGAGTTGCAACATTTCAAGATGGAAACACTTATTACGCATTTTTCTTTAAAATATTGTGTCTGATAAAAAAAAACTGCTGAACACATTGTTGCAGCAGTCCTTTTTAGTGTGGTTCCGAGATGGTTATAGGATGCCTTTCTCGCTGGCTTCAATCAAGCATTGATAGATGCCTTTTTTGTTGATGTTGCGCATACCGTGTGCGGACACCTTGAGGTAAATCCACTCGTCCAGCTCGGGGACATAGAATTTCTTGGTATGCAGGTTGGGGTTGAATCTTCTTTTCGTTTTGATATTGGAGTGAGAAACATTGTTGCCCCCAATTGATTTTTTTCCGGTGATTTCGCAAACTCTTGACATAGTATCTTCTTTATTTTTAATAATTTTCGGTTTTGATTTTTCAAGCGGCAAAAATACACTTTTTTTTGATACGCGCCATAGGTGTGACTAAAAAAAATGAGGTTTGGTTTTTTAACTCAGGGCTTTCACTATATTAGCCTCTATTATTCATATTCCTTGCATCAAATCACTGTTCACTATTCACTAATCACAATGGTCTTTTTGCCATAAAATGCTTGTTATCATGAATAATGAAGTTTAGGTTATTCTACGGAGACTGATTTTGCCAGATTACGGGGCTTGTCAACGTCACAGTCGCGGATGACGGCCACGTGGTAGGCCAGCAGCTGTAGCGGGATGGAAGCCACTAATGGGGTGAGCAGTTCCTCCGTCTTGGGGATTTCGATGGAGAACTTAGACATCTTCTTGACGTCCGTGTCCCCTTCGGTCACGACGGAGATGATAGTCCCTTTTCGGGCGATGATTTCCTGTACGTTGCTCACCACCTTATCGTAAGTCCTCTGTTCGGTGGCGATGACGATGACAGGCATGGTGGTGTCAACCAGTGCGATGGGGCCGTGCTTGATTTCGGCGGCTGGATATCCCTCGGCATGGATGTAGGAGATTTCCTTGAGCTTGAGTGCGCCCTCGAGCGCCACAGGATAGTTGACACCGCGCCCGAGGAACAGTGCGTTCGGGCGTGTCGCCACATATTGCGCGATGCGCTGAATGTGCTGCTCCTGTTCCAAAACCTGGCTGATTTTGTCAGGAATCGACTCCAAGTCGCTGATTAACTGATGGTAGTGAGAACGTGAGATGGTGCCTTTTTTGTTGGCTAAACTCAGTGCCATGAGCGCGAGCACGGTGACCTGTGCGGTGAAGGCCTTGGTGGAGGCCACGCCGATTTCAGGGCCGGCATGGGTGTAGGAACCGGCCATGGTCTCGCGAGCCAGAGTCGAACCCACGACGTTGCAGATGCCGATGACCGTGGCGCCGCTCTTCTTGCCGATGTCCACCGCCGCAAGCGTGTCGGCCGTTTCACCGGACTGCGAAATGGCGATCAGCACATCGTCTTCGTGGATGACGGGGTTGCGATAGCGGAATTCGGAGGCGTACTCCACTTCCACAGGTATCCGGACCAGGCTTTCGAAGATGTATTCTGCAACCAAGCCGGCGTGCCATGACGTGCCGCAGGCTACGATGATGAACCTCCTGGCATTCAGCATCTTCTGCTCGTATTCGATGATGCCGCCCAACGACACGACGTCCTTCTTCAGATTTATGCGCCCGCGCATGCTGTCCCGCACCGCCTTGGGTTGCTCGAAAATCTCCTTGAGCATGTAGGTGTCGAAACCGCCTTTCTCCAATTGCTCCAGCGTGAGTTCCAGTTTCTGGAAAGAGGGACGCTTGAGTAAGTGCTTCTCGTCGTTTATGTTTTTTATCAACAGTTTTTGGCCAAGCCTGATCACTCCCACGTCGCCGTCTTCGAGATAGACCACGTCTTGGGTGTACTCCACGATAGGGGCGCCGTCGGAGGCCACGAAGTATTCGTTGCCTTCCTTGCCGATGAGCAGCGGGCTGCCCTTCTTGGCTACGATCAGCTGGTCCGGATTCGTCACCGTGAGGATGGCCAGGGCGTAGGTGCCCTCTACCATGCTCAGGGCGAGCATCACCGCGTCGGGAAGAGAGACATTTTCCTTCTGCTGTACCTTTTTGATCAGATGGACCAGCACCTCTGTGTCTGTCTCGCTTCTGAAGGTGACCCCTTCGCTAATCAGCTGCTTTTTCAGACTGAGGTAGTTCTCGATGATGCCGTTGTGGATCAGTGCGATGGAGCCGTCCTCGGAGATGTGAGGGTGCGCATTCTCCTCGTTGGGTTCCCCGTGGGTCGCCCATCGGGTGTGTGCGATGCCTGCGTGACCGTGCGTGTCTTTGTTGGAGCAATAGGAGTCCAACTCGTCCACACGCCCTTTTTTCTTGTACATCTGAATGTTTTGGCCCTGAATGAGGGCCACGCCCGCGCTGTCATATCCGCGGTATTCCAGTTTGCGCAGCCCCTCGATGAGGATGGGGTATGCTTCCCTGTTCCCTAAATAAGCTACTATTCCGCACATTGTAGTGTTATTTGATGATATTGATGTCTGTCGTTTTCTGGCCTTGATTCGCCTTGTGTTGCCATTAGTAGGTCGAGTAAGTGATTTCGAGTCTCAAGCGGGTGGGGGAGGAGATGTCTGTGCCGTCGAAGATGAGGCGGTGGGGGCGGACGGCGGATCCGCGAACGATGAGGTTCATGGCGTTGCTCCAGTCGCCTTGCTGGAGAATGAGCTGTTGCACGTACCGGGTGATGCGGAACCGGTACTCGTGGGTGGTCGCGTCATATATCCCGCCGTAGTAGGCTGCGTAGGTGTAGTAGTCGTCGTCGGGAAGGAAGCGGATTGCACTGTCCGTCTTGCCGATGCCCTGCAGGGTGAGGTTTTTGGGATGCGCGAGGAGGGGGGTGTTGGGGACTGCGTTGGTGATGACAAGCTCCGCGCGGTGGATGTTCACGCGCTTGTTGTATTTGGCGAAGGAGGACTCCAAGTACGGGAAGCAGATGCGGGTCTTCACACCGCCGCCGCCCTGGACGTAGAGCACTTCGCGCCCTATGTTATGTTGGCCTTGTAGTACCTCCTGCACGAAATTCGCACTGGTTGAGGCGGCATAGTCGTGGTCGATGTGCGTGAAGCGCACACATTTGTCGGTGCAGGCCATGGAGTAGCGCATGTTCTGGCTCTCCTGGTTGTGGTAGTAGAGCGTCAGTCCGGTCAGTGCGCTGGTCATGTTGGCGATGACCATGTATCCTCTGCTGCCGGTGTGGGCCACGGCTTCGATGTAGAGACCTTTGAGGAAGTCTTGGAGATTGTAGTTCAGGTCGTTTTGGTGGTTGAGCAGGTACTGTCCGAACTGTTGGGACAGTCGAATGCGCAGGTGTGCGCTCAGCAGGCTGGTGTCCACCACGACGGATAGGTTCGGTTTCAGGCTTTGTCCGGTCAGGCTGTAGTTCAGGGGCGTGGGGTCGTAGCTTGCGGTGCTGGTCTGGTGGTAGGTGGTGCCGGAAGTCAGGCTTTCGGTGAGCTGGTGCACGCGGAAACTGACCAGGGAGTTGGTGTCGCCGTAATAGTCGGAAATCTGCAGGGTCAGGATAACGGAGTCGATGACGGGGTTTTGGCCGAAGTTGACCGAGGAGCCACCGAGGGCCAGCTGGGTGTAGATGCCCGCGCGGCTGTTCCCGAACACGGGGTCGCTGAGGTGGCCGACGATGTTGGCCGAAGTGTTGGTGGTGTTGATGGTGTCCTCCAGCATGGAGTAGGCTTGGACGGTGATGGTGTCCGTGAATTCAGTATCCACGGGGTTGCCTATCAGATCCAGGCCGATTTCTGACGCCTGGTTGTTGCATGCGTTGAAAAAAATGCACGTTAGCAGGGCTAATGTGCAGAAGATCGATAGTCTTTTCATGAATTCCTATTCGTTAGTGTGCATTTCCAGAAGTTCATCGTAGAACTCATCGTACATGTCCACGTAGTTGTCATCTTCGGGATGTTGTAGCACTGGCTTGCCGGACTTTTCGACGTAGGTGAGCAGTTTCTTTTTGATGTCCTTGGTGAGGGCTATGCCATCAGAGTAGTCGATGGCGGCTTGGATGATTTGGTCGTATCCGGCCTTGCGGAAGTGCTTCAGCCCGGAGGTGGGGATGTTGGTCTGTTTCAGCTTTTTGGCGAAGTTGGTCGAGAACTTGTCGGGGAACTCGTCGGGCAGGATGGAGAAGACCACCTGGGTGCCTTGGAGGAGCGGGTCGTCCTTGTAGACGGTTTTGACGAAGAGAGGCACCAAGGCCGAGATCCAGCCATGGCAATGGATGATGTTGGGGTCCCAACCCAGCTTCCTCACGGTTTCGATGACCCCTTTGGCGTAGAAAATCGCCCTGGAGTCGTTGTCCGGGTAGAACACGCCCTCGGAATCGTGGTACTGGGTCTTCCGCTTGAAGAAATCCTCGCTGTCGATGAAGTAAATCTGCATCCTCACATTCTGAAGGGATGCCACTTTGATGATGAGGGGATGGTCTGTGTCCTCAATGATGATGTTCTGTCCAGACAGGCGGATGACCTCGTGCAGCATGTGCTTGTGGTCGTTCACGCAGCCGAATTTCGGCATGAATGTGCGGATTTCGTTCTCCCGCTCTTGTATCCCCTGTGGCAGAAAACGGCAGATGTTGGATATGTACCCCTCTGGAAAGTAGGGGTAAATCTCGGGTGTGATGAATAAAACCTTCTTTTGAGCCATTATAATAATTTTGGACGGCAAATATACGATTTTTTTGGATACAAAATTTTTTTTCTGAAAGTGGTGCACCATATCAAAAAAATTGTATTTTTGCCGCGTCTTTCAAGCCCAGGTGGTGGAATTGGTAGACACGCTACTTTGAGGGGGTAGTGGGAGTACTCCCGTGCAAGTTCGACTCTTGTCCTGGGCACCACAAAAAAAGCCGTTCATCCGAACGGCTTTTTTTATTTCAGTTGTTTCCATGAACCAAAGGGTCAGCCTCTTACGGATGCTATTCTTCGGAGGCCCTCCAGCACGGTCGCGCGGTTCGTGCCAATGTTCATCCGCATGAAACCCTCCCCTTCGGGGCCGAAGTCCGTTCCGTTGTTGAGGCCTATTTTGGCATCGAAAACCAGCCTGCGGGCAAGCTCTTTTTGCGGAAGATTCCACAATCTGAAATCCATCCACAGCAAAAACGAGGCCTCGGGACGCATGAACGTGACCTCCGGACAGTGCGTCCGCAGGTACGATTCTGCCGCGTCAATGTTGCCTTGCAGGTAGCTGAGCAGCTGCCGCAGCCATTCCTCGCCATGTGCGAACGCCGCCTCCGCCGCATAGTATCCGAAGATGTTGCCTAGCGAGAGCTCGTTGTTGTCCAGGAACCCGAAAAAAGCCCGGCGTATCCCTTCGTCGGGAACGTAGCAGACAGAGGAGGCAAGCCCGGCCATGTTGAACGTCTTGCTCGGGGCGAAGAATGTAATCGAGTTGTGTTCCGCCGCTTCCGAGACCGTCGAGAAGGAGGTGTGCCGGTGCGCCGGGAAGGTGAGGTCGGCGTGGATCTCGTCTGAAATGACCAGCACGCGCTTCCGGAGGCAGATGTCGGCAACCTGCGACAGCTCCTCTTTCGTCCAAACTCTCCCTCCTGGATTGTGCGGATTGCTGAGAATCAGGATTTTGCACCCTTCCGCCTTTCGCTCGAAATCCTCAAAGTTGATGGTGAATCGTCCCTCCTCGGTTTTCAGCGGGCTGCTGACGAACACCCTCCCTGTTCGGTGCGGCACGTTGATGAACGGCGGGTAAACGGGCGTGGTAATCAACACCTTGTCCCCCGGGCGGGTGAAAGTCTGAAGCGCGAAGGCGATGCCCTGCACAATGCCGGGGATGAAGTGCATGCGGTTCCATTTCGTGGCGATGCCGTAGCGGTGCTGGAACCAGTTCAGCACGGCCATCTTGTAGCTGTCCGGGGCGAAGGTGTAGCCTAACACCTCGTGGCTGCATCGCTTTGTGATGGCTTCGAGAATGAAGTCGGGGGTCTTGAAGTCCATGTCGGCAACCCACATGGGAAGCAGGTCGTCCGTCCCGAACACCTCCCTGGTCATGTCATGCTTCACGCAAAACGTTCCTTTACGGTCTGCGATGTTGTCGAAATCGTATTTTTTCATATTGGTGAGTTCTCTTTGTCGGGTGTCTGGTCTGTTGCCGGTTTCTCTCCACAAAAACAGAGACGGTTTCCCGTCTCTGCTTTTATAAGGTGTGTTCCCGTGCGACTCTACAAAATCGTGATGGATCCTTTGTGCGAGGAGGAAACCCCCTCATAGTCGGTGATTTTCAAAGTGTAAGAGTATGTGGAACCGGGGTATATCCGGCCGTTTTCGGAGCCGTTCCACTCGAAATCCTTGTTGGTGGTGTGGTAAACGACTTCTCCGTTTCGGTTGATACCGTGAACTCGAGGGACTGGATCAGGTTGCGCTGCGGAATGTAGAAGTAGTCGTTCAGTCCGTCGACATTGCTTGGGGTTATGGTGTTGGGCAGGTTCAGGAAGGGCTTGCAGGCCGGGATGGTGATGCTGTTGGAAGCGGCACACCCCTCCTCGTTGAGGATAGACACACTGTAGGTGCCTGGTGCCGTGATGGTGATGCTTGGGGTGTTCTCTCCCGTGCTCCAGTTGTATTCCGAAACGTGGTCGTCCGAGGCTGCGGTCAGCGTGGTCCGGAACTCGTCGCAGTAGTCCAAGTCGAACACCACTTCCACCGTGGGCTTTCGCACGATTAACGTGACATCCACCAGACTGTCGCAGCCGTTCCAGGCAAGCCCCTGATAGTTGACCCGGCGCGTGCCTTCGGTTGACCAGGACTGTGTGTCTCCGAAATAGGCCTGGTCGAAGAGATAGGGCAGCTTCTCCTCACAGGTCACCACGGTGTCCACGCTGTAAACTTTCTCGATGGAGGAAATGTCGAGAACAATGTCCTTCTCGATGGAGTCGATGCACTTTCTCTCCTCGTCCTGCACCACAATTTTGAGTGTGGCCAAACCGTTCGGGGAAATAGTGGTGGAGTCGAAAGTGAAATTCTCGATTGTGGTGATGTTCGTGCCGATTGGGATGAAGTTGTTGTAGCGTTTCACATACCAGTTGATGAATTGGGTCTCTTGATGGACAGTGTCTTCCGAGCCTCCCTGGTAAGTGGGGGGTATGACCGTGTAGACGCGGCTGCTGTCAATCAGGGTCGCGCTCAAGTCACAGTTGTTGAAGTTCTGCACGAAGGTCAGGTTGGGCTCGATGTAGTAGGATTTGACGTGAGCCTCGTAGATGAAGGGCACGCCGGTGTAGGATTTTATTTCGCAGCGGTAGTAGGGCCAGATGCGGGCGGTGTCCCGGTTGAGGAAGACGTCGTAGGATTCCACGTGGATGCCGGGCATGGGGGTGGAGAGGTCCCAGATCTTGTTTTTGGCGTCGGCGGAGTCGTAGCCGTAGTGCCATTCGTATGTGTCGGGGATGAAGCCGGCTGGCACGGAGAAGTGGATGTCGTCGCCACCGCAGGCGTCCACCTTGATCTGTCCGGGGATCATCTTGGCCGCATACAGTCCATAAGCCCAGTGCGCGGTCGCGCTGCATCCGGCAGTGCGGATACGCAGCTTCACGGATTTTGCGTTGATGGGGTTGCCGTTTTGGTCCACGTTCATTTTCGCTTGTGCGCTCAGATTGAAGGCCAGTGGCTTGTACTCGAACCATTTGACAGGTTGGCTGCTGTTGCCCCCCGTTTGGTTGCTCGGGCAGTCTCGGAACGTGAAGGTGGTCGGGGTGGCGTAGCCGTTGGCATTCTGCCCGGCCCAGTAATAGGTGGTGATGCCGTAGTCGTCGGCGGGGTTCTGGGAGTCACTGCCGCTGGAGCATCCGCTCGGCCAGGCGAGAAAACGCGAATAGGGCCAGTTGGTGTTCGGCACAGGGTTGTTGGTCATCGCGGAAGCCTTGGTGGGGTAGTATCCGGTGTTGAGAAGTTGGCCGGTCTCGCCGTCGAAGATCTCGATCCAGAACTGGGGCTGCCGGATGGAGCCGCATCCCATCTCCACGCCGTGCGTGGACGAAATGTCCTGGATGGCGAAGGAGAACTTGATCAGCAGGGTGCTCTCGTCGGGCTGTGGGTAGAACCAGTATTCGATCTGGGCCGCCTTGTTGCAGGTGTTGTTGGAGGTGCCGCACCCGATTTGGATGACGGCGTCCAGGTAGTCGTCCGCGTTCAGGACGTTCCCGATCGTGTCCGCCCAGTTCAAAGGCAGGTATTTTTCGTGGATGTACGGGCTGTTTGGGGTCGCCTGGTAGCAGCGACAGGGGTCGTCACTCTGGACCGTGATGAGCCGGTGAGATGACGATGTGCCCGAACCTTGGATGCCTATGGTGGAGGGGGAGGTGTAGTTGTTGCTGTATTTGGTCTGCACGTAGGGGTGCGCCGCGTCTCCCAAGGTCATGAAATCCAATTCGCCCATCGCAGGGGTCCAAGGCTGGTATTGGTAACTTTGCCCAAATCCGAAAGCTACTGTCAACAAGATGATTAACAAGATGAAAGTCGTTTTTTTCATATGCCCTAATTGTTGATGTCTTACACTTAATGATATATTGTATACATTATGCTTAACGAAAATATCTGTCTAAACGTTACAGCTTTTTTTCGTTTTTCGGAAAATAATTTGTAATAAGCTGTTGGTTAGGTGTTTGGACTTTCTTAGTGCGGTATTGGCCGGTTCTACTCGTGCTTGTTACCGTAGGCAGTGCCGAAGGCTGTCCTGGCCACGATCGAGCGGCCGAGGGTGGCCTCGTCAGCATATTCCAGTTCCTCGCCCACGCCAATCCCGCGCGCAATGGTGGTGATGGTCGGTACTTTGTCTTGGATGTTCTTGTATATGAAGAAGTTGGTGGTGTCGCCCTCCACAGTGGCCGGCAGGGCAAGGATGATTTCCTTGACGTCCCCCCTCTCCACGCGGTCGAAGAGTTGCTGGAGGGTGAGCTGCTGGATGCCGATGCCGTCCATCGGGGAGATGACTCCGCCGAGGACATGGTAGACTCCCAGATACTGGTGGGTGTTCTCTATGGCGATGACGTCGCGGATGTCCTGCACAACGCAAATGACGCCGTTGTCCCGTTTCGGGTTCGCGCAGATGTCGCAAATCTCGTTGTCGGAGATATTGTGGCACTGCCGGCAGAAGACCACGTCGGTTTTGAGCTTGTTGATGCGGTCGGTGAGCAGTTGCACGTTGGCCTCGTCCTGTTTGATCAGATGGAGGGCCAGGCGTAGTGCCGACCGCTTCCCGATGCCGGGAAGTTTGGAAATCTCGTTGACGGCGTTCTCTAAGTGCTTGGAATATAGTGAAATCATTCTTCTTCAGGGTCGTAGATGAGGGTGGAAAAATGGGAGATGTCGAAAATCTCGTTGGCTGTTTCTATGAGTTCGTCGGCCGTGATGGCCTCCAGTGTGCGGATGTTCTCGTCGGTGTCGGCCACTTCGTCGTGGAAGAGGGCCATGTGTCCTGCCGAGAGCAGTTCGTTGAGCTTGCTCTCCTGCGCGAGCGCGAGCTGTCCGATGTACTGCTTCTTGGCATAGTAGAGTTGCAGGGTGCCTAATTTTTGCTGTCTCAGTTTTTTCAACTCTTTGTATACCAGCTCTAAACAGTGGTCTCGCTCATGGGTGTCGCATCCGAAATAGATGGAGAACAGTCCACAGTCGGAAAAGGCGTTGAAGTAGGACTCTATGGTGTAGGCCAGCCCTTTTTTTTCGCGTACGCTCATGTTCAGGCGCGTGTTTTGTCCTTGGCCGCCAAGCAGGTTGTTCAGCAGCAGGAATGGGATGCGTTTGGGGTGGCGGATGTGGTAGGCGAGCCCGCCGGTGAGCACGTTGGTCTGCGAGGCGTTCTTGCGCAGGGTGCGGGATTGCGGTATATAGCTGGCGAAAGGGGTGCGGGTGCGCGAGCCATGTCTCAGATTGCCATCTCCGAAATGCTTCTCGCAGAGGCGGACCAGCTGCGCCGTGCCGATGTTGCCCACAGAGGCCAGTACCACGTTCTCCAGGGTGTAGTCCCGCGCGATGAAGCCAAGGATGTCCTCCCGTTGGATGTCATGCACGCTCTCCTTGGTGCCAAGGATGTTTTTGCCCATGTCATGCCCTTGGAAAACCAGCGACTCGAAGTCGTCGAAAATCAGTTCGGAAGGGCTGTCGTTATAGTAATTGATTTCCTCGTAGATGACGGTCTTCTCCTTCTCGAGCTCTTTCTTTGGGAAAGTGGCATGGAAGAATATGTCGGCGAGCAGTTCGACGGCGCGCGGGTAGTCGGGGGATAGGAACGAGGCGTAGAAGTCTGTCTCCTCCTTGGAAGTGCTGGCGTTGAGGTCACCGCCCACATTCTCCATTCGGTTGATGATGCGGTAGCCGTTGCGTTTCTCAGTGCCTTTGAAGATGGTGTGTTCCACAAAATGGGCCAGGCCGGGGTGCTCGGCGGGTTCGTCGCGGGTGCCGGTGTCCACGAGGATGCCGAAATGGGAAATGGGCGACGAGGTGGGGATATGCAGCAGCCTAAGACCGTTCAGGAGTCTTACAACACGGTGCGGCATGGGTCAACGGTGACAGTTTGGATGGTGTTGATGATTTCCTCGTTGTAGGGCACTTGCACGCGGATGTAGTTGTCGGTGAAGCCGGAGAGCATGTCGTCGTTCACCTGTGACTCCACCAGGACGGGGCGTTCCTGTCCTGCGCATTGTTCGTAGAAGGCGCGTTTTTTCTCGTTGGAGAGGGCGATGAGGCGTTGTGCGCGTTCGTCCTTGACTTCTTCGGAGATCTGGCCGTCCATGATGTTGGCGGCGGTGCGGGGGCGGCGGGAGTAGGGGAAGACGTGCATGTAGCTGACCGGCAGTTCGGAGAGGAAGTTGTAGGTCTCCTCGAACTCCTCGTCGGTTTCGCCCGGGAAGCCCGCGATGACGTCGCAGGCGATGCAGGCGTCGGGCATCAGTTTCTTGATTTTCTTGACCTTTTCGGCGTATTCGGCGGTGGTGTAGCGGCGGCGCATTTCGGAGAGGATGCGGTCGCAGCCCGACTGCAGGGGCAGGTGGAAGTGCGGCATTAGGATGTCGTTCTTGGCCACGAGCTTGATGATGTCGTCGGTGAGCAGTTCGGGTTCGAGGGATGAGATGCGCACGCGTTCGATGGCGTTCTGCTTGACGATGGCCTTGATGAGCTTGGTGAAGTCCTCGTTGGTGCCCCGTCCGAAGTCGCCGATGTTCACGCCAGTGAGGTTGACCTCGTGCACGCCTTGGTCGGCAATCTCCTGGATGTTCCTGAGTACGCCGTCGATGCTGTCGCTGCGGCTCTTGCCGCGCGCAATCCACACCGTGCAGTAGGTGCAGTGGGTGTTGCATCCGTCCTGGATCTTGAGGAAGGAGCGGGTGCGGTCGTGGATGGAGTAGGTGGCGAAGAAGTTGGGAGCCGCTTTCACCTCGCGGGAGACGACATAGTCGACGACACTCATCTTGTTGGCACTGCCGAAGACCTTGTCGACCCCGGCCCAGCGCTCGAGCAGCTCCGGCTTCAGGGCGCTGTAGCAGCCGATGAGCATGATGGCGGCCAACGGGTTCTCGCGGTGCAGCTTAGACACCAGATTGCGGGTCTTCTTCTCGGCGGAACCGGTCACCGCGCAGGTGTTCACGATGATGATTTCCGGGACGCCGCCCTGCGACCAACCGCGCTTTTCAAGTTCCGCTGCAATGGAGGACGACTCGCTGTAGTTTAACTTGCATCCCAACGTGTGTATCTCGAAGTTCTTCATTTTAACAGTTTGATTGTCAATAAAATATATGTCTAAAAAAGATAAAAATTTTAGCGTGCAAAGATACGATTTTTTTTTGAAACAGCATGGTGGAATTTTTCGGTCCTGTTTTTGAGAACCCGTGGCGCGGCCTTCGGCTTCGGGCTTCGCCTGAAATCACAGGCGTGGAGCTTGAATTACTTCTGCGGGGGATCTGTTCGCTTGATGATTCTTGCAGGGTTGCCGGCCACGACCACATCGTCGGGAATGTCGTGTGTGACAACGCTTCCGGCGCCGACGATGACGCGGTTGCCGATGGTCACGCCCGGGCATACAATCATGCCGCCGCCCAACCAGCAGTCGTCGCCGATGCGGATGGGCAGTCCCGTCTCGATAGTTTTGCGGCGCTCCAGGTAGTCGTGCGGGTGGTCGGGCGTGAGCAGCTGGCAGTTGGGGCCTATCAGGGTGTGGTGCCCGATGGTGATGCCGCCGCCGTCGAGGAACACGCCGTTGAAGTTGATCACCACGCCCTCGCCGAGGGTGATGCGGTCGCCGTGGTCGCAATGGAACGGCGGGATTACCAGGGCGGAGGGGTGCGCGTGGGGAAGCAGGGCCAGCATACAGCGGCGGAACTCTTCCATGTCCCACGCGCCGCAGCGGTTAAGGTCGCGCATGGCATAGTAGGTGTTCAGGATGCGGGCCTGTATCTCCTCGTCCGTATAGTCATACGGCAGGTTGTTGAGCATTTTTTCGTATTCAGTCATAGTCTGTCTGGATTTTATTTGTCCTTACTTTTTGAATTCCTTTCTAACAAGGATTACAACGGCAAATATACATAATTTATCAATGCCCGTGGCGATGTTGACGGGGAAAATGCAAGGTTTGCGCATCAACTTTTTTGTTTGTCCGAGCTGGCGCGTAGGAGTTGATGCTTCCAAGCGTCGCAAAAACGTACGGATGCGGACGGCTGACAACTAAAAACAGTAGTACGGACACGATTAATCGCGTCCGTACTACAGCCTTTAACCCGTCAACTTGGTTCAGTCGCAAGACACAAAAGTGACAACCTAAATCAGCGAATCACAGTCCGCTGCTCGTGCGCTTGGTGAAGTTGATGCGTAAGCCCTGATGGGAAATGCGATTTTTACAACTTCCACAGCAGCGGCGACCTGCTCATGTCCGTGGGGTTGGTGCCGGGAACGCCTTCAGGGACGGGCACACCGAGTTTCTCAAAATGCATTGTCCAGTATTCGGGCAGGTTGCCGTCGGCGTCGCGCCAGTTCATCGGCTGCGAAGGGAATATGCCGCCAAAAGCCGTCTGGATGAGCTCCGAGCAGTAGTAGGCGTCGTTGTCGGGCAGGAATGTGTCGTCGTAGGGCTTCCCGACGAGGCGCTTGGCACGGGCAAGGACCGCTGCGGTGTCGAAAGCGACGGTGAGACGGTAGATGTCGATATTTCCTCCGAAGAATCCGACGAGGTGTTCCCTCTCGAATTGTCTGTAAGGCACTCGCTGCACACCGTTCTTCGGCGAGGCCTCGATGACCCACACGTCGTCAGCGCTGTCGCGCTCCACCAACGCCACGTGCGAGTATTCGCCCGTGCTGGCCGTGATGGCTTTCTCCATGTCCGAACGACTGTTGTCCAAGAACAGCAGGTCGCCGCTCTGAAGGGTATATCTTGGGTGCAGGGTGCTGTTGTCGAGGTGTTCGCGAAGAAGCATACTATCGGGCATCGCCCCGCGCAAGGCTTGCCACAGGAGAGGTTGGTAAGTGACGAATTCCGCTTCGCGCCATCTCAAAGTCATCGGCAGCAGCCACGGGTAGTGCGTGCTTCCGCCAAGGTCAACGTGGGCGGAGGTTTGCCCCCAAGCCATGAGGGTGTCGCCAGCCCGGTTGACAAAGGCGACCGTGTAGCCGCACGTGTTCGTGCTGTGCATGCTTCTGGCAGCATAGACCTGGTGCAAGTCCAGCGTGGTGTCGGCCATGCCGAAATCCTGCGGAGTGGGGTATTGGTGGTAACGCTCGCCAAGGGTCAGCAGGGCCTTTTCTATAGAAGCTGCTGACAGTTGACGGATGCTTGAATCATTCTCAACAGCCACCGGGGTGGTCTTTTTCGTGGGTCCATTACTGAGGTGAGGGTCGTAGCTCTCTCTGGTTTCCGTGCGGGCATCCTCCACTAAGCGGTCGCCGTCGCGACGAAAACCGATGGTCTCTTTATAAACTTGGTAGCCCAACGTTGAAAAGGTCATAATCTCCACACGCTGTAGGCCCGGCTTGACAAAATCGGCTAACGGCTGCGGGTAGATGTAGGGTTCCGCCCGTCCGCCGGTATCCACGCTGAAGTTCTCTCCCGCATAGTTCAGGATGATGACGCGGTCTTCGCGGTCGGGGTCGGGGGTCGCGCCGGCAATGTCGAGCGGACGCGCCACGCGGTACCAGCCCTTGCGGTCGCGGAGATAGACGCTTTTTTCATCGAACCCCCAGCTAAGACTCCCGTGATTAATTATCTTTTCCGGCTTGTTGAGACGTTTTTCGGCCGTAAGGAAAGGACATTGGTCCACCGCTCCGCTGGCACCCACGCGCATCACCCCTTCATTAACCCGACAATAAAGATTGCCGTCATGCATCCCGATGATGAACAGCGCACTCACGCCCATCGGCTTCCATCGGTCGATGTCTTCCATCATGATGACTTCCCTGTTTTCGTCAAGTGCCCACAGCATCCCCGTGGCGGTATCTGCCTCGAAATCGCTGAGAGCCAACGGGGTGCGTCGCCAGCATCCGTCGTCTCCGATTTCGGTGTAGAAAATCTTGCTGCCTTGCGCCACTATTAGGTAGTTTTTCCATGGACGGACGCGACTCACGCCTTTTCCGAAAGGGGTGGACAGGTAGTGACAGGTTTTCCAATTGTCTGAGGTACTGTAGATTCCGTTGTCACGAGTGGCGATCCAACCACTGTCGGCCGAAAGCATGTAGATGTCCTGGATGTCGGTCTTGTCGTTGAATGCCGTGTTGCGCAGCACGGAGAAGGTACGTCCTCTGTCGGTACTGAAAGCCAAATAGCCGTTCTGAGAACCCGTCCACATATATCCTCCCTGGCCGCGCCAAACAGGATGAAACCACTCCTGTGGTTGTTTGCTGGTGTACTTGATTTTATCCCACGATTTTCCTCCCGTGGTGGTCCGCTTGAAATATCCGCGCCACATATTACCCACGATGACTGCAGTGTTGCGGTCGAAGGCCACGATATTCTCAAAGGTTTCATCGAGGTCACCGCCCAGGGTTCCCTCTTTCAGGATACGCCACGGCGAATGGATATCGTCGGCGCGGTAGATTTCCCCGCAGTGTGTTGTCATCCATAGCGTGCCGTCGGGAGCCACGGAGGTATAGGTCACCCACTCGTTGCGGCACACCACGTCCAGTTCGCCCAACCGGTCGCGTTGCTGCGCTTGCGTCACGATGGCAAGCAGGAGAATAAGGAGGGTGAAGGCTGACTTTTTCATGATTCCTTGCACATCCTTTCGATTAAGGTGGAGTGCTGTGGGTACATCTTCCGCAGTTCGTCCTTACGTGCCAGCTCGAAGTTTTCGAAACGGAATGCCGGACCGACGGCGCACCCGACGAGGCAAAACCCGCGTTTGGAGGGGATCTCGGCGGCGAACCATTGCTCGGGATGGATTACGACCTGCATTTCCCTTTCGGGTGACAAGTTGTGGACGGTCAGAGTTCCGCCAGGGTCGATAACATAAATGTTGAGAGGATCGCCTGCGTGGAAATACCAGATTTCCGTCATGTTGTGCAGACGATGGAATGCAGACATGTCATTGGCGGTCAGCATGTAGTAGATGGTTGAGACAGCTTTGTCGCCTGTGTCATCGTTGCCGAAAATCTGGCGGAAATAACCCCCTTCAGGGTGTGGCACGAGGCCAAGTTTCTGGATGTAGTCCGTTGCGTTCATACTATGTTAAGGTTATGTTTTTGTCGAAATTATCGTTTATGCACTTTTATTTTGAGATGCTTTAATTCCGTAAACTGTTTTCTTTAATTGTTGGGGACTTCTATTTTTTACTTCTTCGCGCTGCCGCCGACCTTGATGCGAAGTCCGTTAAACGTCAAGATAAGCAAACAACGCTGCAAAATTAATTCTTTTATCTATTCGTATGACACAAAAAGTCCAAAAGGTTGCAGTTTGTTAATGTTTTTTTGTCTATATTTGTTCGACTATTTGATTTTTAATTGGTTAATTCATCCCAAGACGTGATACTTGCTCGAACCGGCACAGGTTGTAGACCAGGTTTGTCAGGGTGTTGTAGGCCGCCCTTCTTCACCCATCGGGCATCCGTGTCTTTTTGCCTTTTCTTGTTGGCCTTGCGCTTCTTCTCCTCCTCGGTGTCGCCCTCTTCGGGATTCCACAACTCGCCGTCCCTGTCTTCCTTGATCAGTTTGTTCTCCTCCAGGAAAGCGTAGAATTCATCGAACAATTGCCCAAAAAGGCCTTTCTTTGTCAATTCCTCCTTGAAAGCCCAAATCGTTTTCTCGTCGGACACCTTGTCGCCGCTGGCCAGTCCGAGGAAATCGCGGAACGAGAGTTTGTCCAAAGGGTTGCCCATCGAATTGAACTTCTCCATCGTCTCCTCGTTGTCAAAAAGGGTGATGTTACCCTGCTTCTTGTATGTCGGTTTGGACTCTTTCATCTGCCATTCAAATTTGCCGCAAATATACAAATAATTCTTTGAATGACAATTGGTTGCGAGAAATTTTCACCATAAAAAGTTCATCTGTCGCAAGTTGACCGAAACGGGGATTTCAGGTGTCGTTTTCAGCGGATTTTTAGCCTATATAAAGCTGTTAGTCAGGAAGAAATAACTAGAGGTCCCCTTTAATTGTTGATAAACAAGCAAGTTGTTGTTGGATGAATTAGTGATACCTATCCGTTCTCGTATTCTTCACCTGTTTTTGTGATTACTGCCTTCAACGAACGATTGGTGAGAAATACGGCAGCAAAAATACAAATTAATAACGACAAAATCAACAGTTTCGTTGGGATTCTTTTTCATCATCGATCAATTTCGTTCATCCGGACTTGTCGCATTGGTTGACAAGGCATCGCTGCAACTCGGCATGGTCAACAAGGAACATCCTGAGAGCTTCCGATTGGTCTTTCTTCAGATTTGGCAACGCACGCCGCCTCCCGGCCAAATGGAGCCCGGAACTCGCAAGAGAGGGGAGCAACGAAATCCCGTTCCTTTTGATCTCCGGCCTGCAATCTTGCCTTTTTGTTCATGCGAACTCGGGAATGTCAGGTGTGGCCCGCGTTTTGCCCGTCAGAACTCCCTCCTGTTCGCTGGCGCCGACATTTTGAACGTGTCTTCGCCGCTGAGCGTGAGCACGTAGAGGCCCTGTCGCTGCGCGTACTTGTCGGCCCCGCTGTCGTACTGGATGGCGGCGACAGCCACGAGAAGGGTCTTGTTCGCGAAGTCGGGGTACCATTCCTTGCAGTGCTCCATCTGTCTGAGGAAGTAGTCGATGTCGTTTTTCCCGCATCGTGTCTTCACCTCCACGATCACCACTACCGACGTGTCGCACAGCGCCACGTCTATCTCCATCACGTCCTGGCCGTTGTTCTTGATCTTGTGTATCTCCTCGAATACGCGGTCGATGTCGATGCCCTCCTTTTTGAAGAGTGCGAGCGCGGCGGGCTTTGAGAGGGCTTCCACCAGCCGCCCCCACTGCGTGGTGAAGACGTTCTTCATGTCCTTGATCGCCCTGTTCGTGTCCTCGCTGATCTTGTTCAGGCGGTCGTTGGAGGCCTTCATCTCGGCTTCCCATTCCTTGCGTTCAGCCGCCCGCTTTGCTTCTTGTTTCCTACGCTCGGCCTCCCATTTAGCTTCTTGTTCCGTGCGTTCAGCCGCCCGCTTTGCTTCTTGCTCCCTGCGCTCGGCCTCCCATTTTGCTTCTTGTTCCTTGCGTTCGGCCTTCCACTTCGCATCCTGCTCCTTGCGCTCGGCCTCCCATTTGGCTTCGCGCTCGATGCGCTCCTTCTCGCGTTCCGCTCTTTCTTTGTCGTAGCGCGCGTCCCGCTCGTCGATGCGGCGGCCGTTTTCCTTGATGGCTTCCAGCAGAGCCCCGAAGTCTGGGAGTTGCGGTGTGGTGTTTTCAATTGTGTTCATTTTGTTATAGGTTTTGTGAGAAATAAATTAACGCCGCAAAGATACACTTTTTTTCTTTTGGACCGTTGTGGAAATTAAAATATTTTTCCTGTGCGTTGTTTAACAATTAACTGTTAAATTTCTCGGGCGGGGGACAAAGGCTGGAGGCTGTGCCCCGAAGCCTCCTTTTGATCTCCGACCTGCAATCTTGCCTTTTTGTTCATGCGAACTCGGGAATGGCAGGGATGCTGTTTCAAGTTTTCAGGTGTAAAAGGACAAAAATGGAAGTTCCGCAGTCGCGTGGCATGAATGATCAGTCTTGGCCGTTTTGTGCGCGAATTCGGGATGGTAAATGGAAACAGGCAAACAGGCCGCCCCGCACCGGGACGGCCTGTTTCGCTGGCTGTTGAATGTGGCGAATTCACACCCCGCCACCGCTATTCGGAATCGCGGACGCAGCGGACGGAGGAGACCATACCACGATTGTCACGCGCACACCGGTTCGGGAACCAGCATCGCGCAACGGTCGATGATTGCGTTGGCATACTCGAAGCCCGCATCACAGATTTTTTTGCCTTTGGCTCCATCGTAGCCCATGCTAAGATGCACGGTGTCGTATCCGGCCACGATAGCCGCCATCAGCTTCTTGTCGCGCATGGCGGCAGCTTCCTTATACTTCTTGATATCCGGACGGCCCTTCCCCTTGCTGATTTCCAGCGCGGCATCTAATGCAATAAGACAACCATTCCACAAGGTGTTTCCTGCCATTTTAATGTACTTTCCGTCAGTGTAGATGTTCAATTCGGGGTCAAAGTTGGCTTTCTTGATGACTTCCTTCGCATTCGCCACATATCTCCGGGCTTCTTCAATGGGATCTTTCTTTTCCATTCTCTTTGAGCTTTTTTGGGTCAGGTTAATAGATCATTTTCTCCGCCGCAAAAATACACTTTTTTCAACATAGCTCAACGATAAAATTAAAATATTTTTTTACGAAGTGTTGTTTTACGATTAATTGTTAAAAATAACAGGTACCGAAAACCAGCGTGAAGGGTACCTCTCGATGCACAAATCGGCGGCAAGTCGGCTTTGATACCCCGAAAACCATCCACGAACGATGCAGAAACGGGCCAAAACAACGATCGAACGCTTCCGAAGGGTGTCGCAGAACCGACTGCGGAACCATCACATTATGAGTGCCTCACAACAGAAACACGATGAGGGAACACCCGTATTCATTCCATTGCAAAAGAGGGTGTGTCAAAAGTCCAAAATTCGGCATTTTTCGATTTGTAACTATCTGATAATCAAATAGCAATTTTTGCCAAAACAGACTTATGACACACCCTCATATTCATGATTCAACATTCCACCATGCCTTATTCGCTGTCGCGGACGCAGCGGACAGGGCACGCATAGCTATCATAATAATCTTTGTCTAAGGTCACCCCCACTTTATCGTAAAACAATTGGAAAACATACGTCCCGGGATATTGCCGTTCAGGGATGTGCGGATATGAGAGGCCAATCCGTCCGCGAAGCAGCCCGTTTCGCCCAAGCCCGTTAGGGCTTCCATATCTGTAGCAACAATGCGTCCGACCACGCCACACAACCCCGTGAGGGGTTGCACAACAAATCCGTCAATGCGTTTGCTAACCGTTGAATATGAATCCCCCTAACGGGGATTTGGAAACCGCGCGGCTTCCGTATGCTACAGATAGGGTTCCCCTAACGGGGATGGTTGGATGCGGAATACAATGGCGATTGCCGGCTATTCCTGGCTATTCCTAAAATCAACACCAAGCGCCTCCTCGCCCGCAACATGCTCGCCGAAGGGCTGGAACCGGCAACAGTGGCGAAAATCTCCGGATTGACCGAGGAGGAACTCCATAACCTAGCACGGGAGTAATTTCCCTATTCTTCATTCTTCATTCTTCATTCTACATTCTGCATTAAAAAAGGGCGCAGCACCTCGCCACGCCCTCTATTCAGCATTCATAATTCAGCATTCCGCACCGCCCTACTCGCTGTCGCGGACGCAGCGGACGGAATGTCCCAAATACTTCTGAAATGGAGTATCATCGTCATAATCCGCACTGCCGACAATAACACTTAAAAACTCAGAACTATACACCCATACGCTGTAAGGCGCATTATTGTCATCTATGGTTGCCGTCCAAAATCGAGTGCCATTATAACTTAAACCGTCTAATCCATCAAGAAAATAGTCTTCATCATATAAAAAACCTGCAGGTAATGCGGAGAATCCATACTTATTTCTTTCAGTATGTTGATAATTACCAGGTTTACAATCACTAGTTTCACATGACACCCAACCACAACCGGATGACAATTTCCCTGACACACTATAAAACACATAATCCCCATCCTCGGACGTACTTGATCCTCCATTAGCATATTCTAACAAAGCTGTATATTCTACTTTTGTAGGTATATGCCAACCCAATGGACAGATACCTCTATTATTGCTCGAGATTTCAAACGACCAATCGTCATCAATATTAGTTTCAGTGGGAACTTCAAGATATGAATCGGGGCTCGCCGTATCCATCGCTGCACACCAATTATATAACAAACCAACACTACCATAGTTGCTCTCGTCATCTTCATACCAATATGCTGCCTTACTAACATTGCTAATAACTTCACTTTCAATCGCAAGAACGTGACCAGTCTTGGGAGAGTGTGTGCATCGCATATTCTCAGCCAGCCAGCACTGGCTGCCGATTTGTACTACAGGATAAACATTACCGTCATAGTCTGTCACAGAGATGATGCCCTCCGCATTGGTCTCCTCATAACCATCATTAACAACACCATTGTATCCATTACCTGTATAACCTGTTTGATGTGCTGTCAATCCAGTACACGGGTGCAAGGTGGCAATTCCCATAGCAACCTGCTTTGTTGCGGTACATCCTGGTGTACTCGTAGCTGTTATCGTATATACACCATCTATACCATACGTATGAGTCGAAGAAGTCGAAGGGTTATTATCAAGTGTAGAACCATCACCCCAGTTAATAGACGTAGCATTGTTTACGGATGTTATGTTTACAGTCAGTCCGTTTTCACATGTGGTAAATGTAGGAAGTGTTGTACAGGGTGAAGGACCTGCCGATGTCGTCGTGAACGTTTCCGCCCCGCCCCATACAGTATCGGCACCTCCTTCGAATGTGACGAACGCTTTGTAGGTGTAATCCGTGCTGGCGGTCAGACCTGTTAGGTTGGCGGTGAAGTTGTCACCTTCGCCTGTACCTGCAACAGATGTCCAAGTGGCGCCGGAGGTTTCCTTATAAACAAAGCCCTTTTCGGTGATAGTTACATCATCAGGGTTCGTGATGGAAGCGCCCAGCGTAGCGCTCGTTTCCCCAATGGAAGAAGCCGCACCCGTGGTTACAGTCGGAGCTGCCTCTTCATCCCGAACGCAACGGACAGAGTAACCATATGTCTTGGAATCATAATTGTCACTCAGAAACTTCGCATTATTTGACGTGAGTTTTCTGTTATAAGCATTGGAAGAACTCTTTTCCGTACTAGTCCAGAAGATGGCATACTGATATTTCGATAAAGATGAGGATTCTTTATTATTATAGAAAGTGTCATTATAACCAAACCACCCACAAGGCAAAGCGGAGAAACCACTACTGTTCCGATAGCTTGTTTTGTAAGATCCAGGGTGGTGAGACCCATTGCTTTTGGATTCCCACTCGCATCCTCCAGAAAGCCTGTCTGCATAGGAGTCCCCGTAGATTCCTTCGATGTAATTAACCAAAGTGTCCCACTCGGACGAAGACGGCACATGCCATCCTTTTGGACAAATGCCCTGCACTCCGCTGGGGGCATCCGACGAGCTGCTTGCACCATTCATAACCGCAGTCCAGTTGTAATAGAACCCATCCGATGTCTCGTTATACAAGTTGATGTCGTATGAATTAAAAGAGCTGCTTGCAGTTGGCTTATAGTAGTACTTATGGCTGTTATTCAGCGTTGTACCTTGGTCTAAAGATGTCCCATCGCTGTAGTGCGTAGTTCTCAGATTACTTTTCATCCAACACTGGTTGCCAATTTGCACGACAGCATAACGATGGTTGTCCTGGTCATTAACTGCCGTCACCTTTCCGTCTTCCGTCAATTCAAAGCCGCCCGTCGTGGAAGTATAAAGGTTTCCGTCGGTATGCGGAGATGCCACGGAACAAGGCTTGAGTGTGATGTCTCCTACTGCTACATTTTTCGTTGTGGAACAGCCTTTGTCAGTCGTGACAGTGACAGCATACACATTTTGACTGGAGTAGGTGTGGGATGATCCCACAGCAGGGTTGTTGTCGGTTTGTCCATCTCCCCAGTCAATCGATACTATGGGGTCTTCATTCAATAGGGAATTTGTACCGGACATGTCCATGATTGCAACCGAAAGATTGTCTTCACATGTTAAGAATGCCGGTGACTTTCTTATTTCAATTTCTATGGCTTTGTCTGCCCTCAATAAGACTGAATTACATGTTTTATGCTCTGCCACACAGGTTAACGTATAATTATATTCTGATTTGTTAGAATATGTGGGGAATGTTATGCTCAGGGAAGATTCATTTAATGCCTTGACGGAAGGTTTTGGCGATGCACTTTCAAAAATAGTGTGCGTCCAGGTGATAGTGTAATCGTCAAAACTTGCACCGCTACTCAATTCTGCTGTAAAGTTGACAGAGACTGAGTCTCCTTCGCAAATGGCAACCGGACTCTCAGCGCTTGCCGTAAGACTAAGCGTAACCTCGATGGGGGTGATGTTGTAAGGGCCATAGACCGTGGTGCTGTCAAGGTTGCTCACTTTCACCATCACGCAATAAGCCTCGTTTGCATCCAAATTACATATTCCTGTCTCATGAGATTCTCCATTGTTTAAGGTAATGTAAGGTTTCGATTCAAATCCTTCGTCTTCCTGATTACAATTGTCACTTTTTTTGTAGTAAATCTGTACTCTTCCGTCCGGAAGTTGTTGGAAGTTCGGATTGTTTATGCTCACAAGAATTCCTTTATGAAGAGATTGTAGATTCACTTCTGCCGTAGGTGCAGTTGCCTTTGTCCACTCACTTGCGGTATCAGAAAAGATTATGCCTGAGAGATTGGATGCAGAAACCGCGATATAATATTGGGTGTGGGGAGTTAATCCCGTAAGAGTTGTTTCTGGTGATGTGCTCTCCACAAAATGGGCATCACTCATGTTGCTGTTGGTGGAGTAATAGAATTTGTAAGAAGATATATTGGAAACTTGGCTGGTAAAGTCTGTTGTGACTTTCAGCGTGGTAGAGGTAGGATTACTCAGCGTAATGGTCCGGAACACAGGCGGAGTAGCACTCTTGAGTTCGTCAAGTTCCTGCTGTAGCGCATTGATTCTCCGGTTCAGACTGTCGAACACGGCCCACAGGTCGCAGGCGTTCACCACAATGTTGTTGCAGTTGTCGCTGTTGGTGGCATTCTCTCCGGAGATCACAAAACCTCTTGGCACGGTGTTGGTGCCGGTGAAATTGTTGTTGGCAGCCACTTTCGCATAGTCGTCCTTATCGGTCAATTCAGCTACAGTGGTGGGTACTGCAATGTCAATAGTTTGGTTCGTGCTTTGGTCAACGGTGAAGGTGCCGTTCTGTATGTTCGCACCATTTCTCTTGATAGTAATTGTAGCGTTGTTGGGTGCCGTAGGTACAGGAACATCGATGCTTGCATCTCCTTTTTGGTTGGCGGTGAATGTACCCAGCGTGTTGCCACCTTGCTTGATGGTTAGCGTGCCGTTGCCGATGCTGTTGCGGATGGCACTGGCGGTGTCTTTCAGGGCGGTGCGCAGTATGGTGCTGTCGGCGACGATGCGGTTCACCAACGCGGTGCTGTCAGTCACGATACGCGTCGCCAAAGTCAGGCTGTCGGCTTGCATCTTGGCGGCCAACGCGGTGCTGTCGGAGACAATGCGATTCACCAGGGCAAGGCTGTCGGCGTGCATCTTTCCGGCTAACGCGGTGCTGTCGGCCACGATTCTGTTCACCAAAACAAGGCTGTCTGTATGCATCTTGTCGGCTAACACAGTGCTGTCGGCCACAATACGGTTCACCAATGTGAGACTATCGGTATGTATCTTGTCATAGACAGTGTTCAGTGTGCCATTCAGTTGAGCGGTGGTAACGTAGCCATACTTCTGAATCAGCGTGTCAATCTTATTAGTCGTAGTATAAGCTTTCAGCGTGTCATTCATCCATTCTGTCACGCATGGCTTCACGCTATCGCACACATGCTTCAGAAGTGTGTCCATGCGGTGGGACAAAGCCGTGCTGTCGGCGATGATGCGGTTCACCAACACGGTGCTGTCAGTCACGATACGCGTCGCCAAAACAAGGCTGTCGGCGTGCATCTTGTCGGCTAACGCGGTGCTGTCCGAGACAATGCGATTCACCAGGGCAAGGCTGTCGGTGGCAACCTTGGCAGTCAAATCGGAAATGGCGGTGCCCAAGGCTACGCTGTCATTGTGAAGCTCAATCTTGGTGGCATATGGTGTGAGGTCTATGTTAACATCTGTATTACCGCTTTGGTTGGCAGTGAAAGTGTTGTTAGTGCCATTCACCGTGATGGTCAACGTGCCGTCATTCACCACAGGCATTGCAGTGCGAATGGCAGCAGCGGTATCAATCAACGCATCACGGATAGCAGAAGCCGTATCAATCAGGGCGGTGTGCAGTGCGAGACTGTCAGTGCGGATTTGCTGTGCCAGAACCGTGCTGTCGGCGCGAAGCTCATCCTTGGTGGCAAAACCGCTCACATCGGGAATGTCGCTGCGGATAGCGGCAGCGGTGTCAATCAGAGTTCTGCGGATAGCAATGGCGGTGTCTTGCAGGGCTCCACGAATGGCAGAGACCGTATCTTTCAGAGCGCTTGAAGTTACATAATAGTTATGCAAGCTGTCGAACAACATGCGAGTGCTATCACTAATCCAGTCTGTCACGCAGGGTTTCACACTGTCGCATAAATCTGACTTGGTCGGTTTGTTCGTCAAATCGTTGTAGTCGCCGCTGAAGCCTTGGGGTAATTTCACCCAACTTCCACCCGTGAGGTAAAGGGTGTCGTTGCTCACACTCAAGACCTGGATCTCTTTCATCAGGTAGTGGCTCAGGGTGTCGTTGATCTGCGTCTTGTCGTAGTAATTATTAGCCAAGTTGGCGCTGTCGGTGGTGATACGGGAAGACAACGCATTGTCCGCATTCTGAAGATTCGTGACATTGGTCTGAAGGTTGGTGACATCACCTTGCAGGTTGGTGACATTTGTATTCAGGTTCACGATCACCGCACTGTCGCTGGTCAGGTAACCCGCGTCGTTGGTGAACGTGCTGACATTCGTCGGCTTGTTCGTCAGACTGTTGTAGTCCCCGCTGAAGCCGGCGGGCAATTTCACCCAACTTCCACCCGTGAGGTAAATCGTGTCGTTGCTGATGCGCAACACCTGGGCCTCTTCGGTCAGGTAGCCTGCGTCGTTGGTGAACGCGCTGACGTTCGTGGGCATCGCGGGCAACACCACGTGTCCGCCCCGGGTCAGGAAGACCGTGTCCCCGTGGATGCTCAGCACCTGTGGCTCCTCGGGGAGGTATCCGTTCTCGTCAAGGTAGTTCTGCACCACGTCCAAGTCAGTGCTGTCGGCATAGAGGGCGTATTCGGTGCTGTCGGCGTATTCGGCACTGTCGGCGTATTCGGCACTGTCGGTGTGGTCCGCATTTTTGGCGTAGAGGGCGTAGGGCACCGCGCTCACGGGCATCGTGTTCGTGGCCAGCACCACACCGCCGATGGAGGTCTCCAAGGTCAGCAGCGCGTGGTTCCATCGCACATCGTCCCAGTCGCCGGAAAGTCTCTGCCCGTCTCCGATGAGGAAGGAAATCAGGCCGTTGGCATTGGTCATCACCGTGTGCCGCTCACGATAGACCACTGCCTGGCTGCTGCTGTTGGCGATGCTCACCGTCACGGTCACCTCCGTGTCGTGCACCAGCTGGTTCTGCGCGTTTCGCACCACCGACTGGTAGCTGATTTTGTCGTTGCCGTTCTGCGCGTACAGCGTTCCGGCAATCCATAACATCATTGTTAGCAAGAATATTTGTTTTTTCATAATTTTTTGTTTTTTTTCGTTTCTAATCTGGAAAATACTTGACAGCGTCAAGTGTTCGACAAACAGAAAAGGAGCAAGGAGCGAAAACCTTACTCAGTTCGGCCGTTCGATACAACGTCCGGCAAAAAAAGGAAAAATCAGGCGTCAGCTATCCGAATTGAGGACAGGAGCTTCAGGCCGCATGGCCATGGGGGGGGGGTAATAGCTGATTGCTTTTCAATACATTACAAATACATCTCATAACAAGGCATTTTTGCAAATATCGTGCGGCAAAAATATCATTTTTTTTCAAATAAAAGTGTAAAATTAGCAATTTTGTTTTATTTTTTTGCATTTTGTCTTGATTAACTGATGATTGCGAGTTTTCTTTGAATGATGTTTTCCCAAACAGGCGAAGTCTGAAATTTATATTGTATTTTTGCAGACGGAAATTAGTTTCACACTTGCGCATCGCAGTGCGAATACCAAAAACAACCGTCATGAAGAAAACCCTAATCACCGCCACCATGGTCGTCACCACCCTGATCACCGCCGGACAGACGCAGAGTCCGGCCGAAATCGCCAAGAAATGGCAGGAAATCCAGCAGCTCTGCGAGAAGTACGACGACGGCGCGGACTCCGCCTGCCGCATCCTCAACGAGCAGCTCGCCGCCACGGCGAAAGACCCTGCGGCCAACGCCATCTGGCACAGCTGCTTGGGACAGTTCCTGTCGGAATACTACAACAGCAACCGCTGGAACATCGACAGCCGCACCCGGCTCGCCGACGAAACACCCGCCGACTTCAAGGAGTGGGACGCGAAGACGTTTGTGCGACGCGCTCGGGAGGAGTACCTGGCGTCGATAGCGCATGCCACGGTTTCGCAGCAACTCTCCGCCGAGTCGTACAAGGCCATCCTCAACAAGTCGTCCGACCCTACTGCCGAACACACGCTGTACGACATCCTCGCGCAACGGTGCCTCTCTTTCCTGCGCTCGTGCATAGAGGGCGACGAGAATCCCGCCCCCGGGCTGCGGACCAACCCAGCCCTTTGGACTCCAGATGCATTCCTGACCGTTCCCCTTCAACCGGCGGCCCCCGACGATGACATCACCCATACGCTCGCGGTGTATCAGTCGCTTGAGAAATTCCATGCCGACCGCCAACATGAGACGCTGAGGGTCAGTTACTTGCTGGAACGTTTCGACTTTATGCGCCTTCGCGGACTCGCTCCCGACAACTCTCTGACATGGTACATCGAGCGGCTGACCAAGTGCAGCGAGGCTTTCCGCGACAAACCGGCATATCGCTACATGGCCTACAAGTTGGGCACGCTGTATGCGGAACGGAGCGGCGAATACGACCCCGAACTGCATCCCGAATATCTCAACGACCTCGTCACCGCCGCCTCTTTCTTGGAAACTTCCATCCAAAAAGAGTCTCCGAAGGAAAAGGCGCCCGAGTACTTGAATGAGGTCAGGGAGATGCTGAGGCAGATTCAGCATCCGGTTTTGGGGATTGATCCCTACCGCACGGCTTTTCTCCCCTCAACGCCCCTGTTAGTGGATATTGAATACAAGGACGTTGCCAAGGCCTACCTCCGTCTCGTCCCTGTTTCGCATGCCACCTATAGGCAGGTGGAACACGACGGGATTGCCAAGCAATATGACAACATCATGTCGATGAAGCCCGCCTTCGAGGGAACCGTGGAACTTCCTGAATTCAACGACCATCGGAAACATAATGGCCATTATGTCATGCCTCGTCAGAAGCCTGGCGGATATTTGCTGTTAATTTCGTCGCAGCCATTTCCGAAAAGCCACAAGGAGTGCGCCCAGATGTACTATGTGCAGGTTTCCGACATCCATGTCGTCGTCCGGGAGCTGAACCAACGGGTGGAGTATTGGGTGGTGAACCGGCAGACCGGCGAGCCGTTGGAGAACGCCGTCATCACCCTGACGACAGGGAAGTCCGCCAAGCGTACGGTGAAAACCGGCCGGAACGGAATGGCCGCGATAAGTTTGCCCAACGGCCGCAACGAACATTCGGACGTGGCGGTGGAATGGAACAAGCAGGTGTTGCATTTGATGGGTAGCAACTACTGGTGGTCCTATACTCCTGGCCAATCGACTAACCATAAGTGTGATCTCTTCTTGGATCGCAAATTGTACCGGCCTGGCCAGACCGTCTATTTCAAAGGGATTGTAAGCGAAACCGTTATAGAAAAAGGAGAGACTAAACATATCCGGATATTGCCAAACCAGAAGGTGACAATCTGTCTTCAGGACGCGAATTCTCAAGAAATTGATTCAAAAGTGTTGACGACCAATGATTTCGGATCAGTATCCGGGACTTTCGACCTGCCGACCGATGGGCTGACGGGTCAGTTCAGCATCATTGTGAAAATCAACGGTAATGAGTATGTCGGATACGAACGTTTTTCCGTGGAGGAGTACAAACGTCCGACCTTCGAGGTGACGCTGGGCGCGCCCACGGGTGCGGTCAAGGTGGGACAGACGGTCACGGTGAAGGGCAAGGCGGAGGCGTTGTCCGGCTATCCTGTCGGTGGCGCGACCGTCAAGTATGTGGTGACCCGCAGGACGGAGTTCCCGTGGTGGCGCTTAGGTCGCTGGCCGTCTGATGACCCGCGCACCATCCTCAGCGGTGTCGCCGAAACCGGTGCGGACGGCTCGTTCACCATCGCGTTCCCCACCGAGGAGGACCTCGCGCTCAGGCGGTATGTCCCATTGTACATTTATAATGTAGAGGCCGTCGTGACGGATGTCAACGGGGAGACGCACACCGGGACTTCCCAGGTGCGGGTGAGTCGCCGCAGCCTGCTGCTGACGGTCTCCCTGCCCGAAGAGGTGGAAATCGACCGTGACAGCATCCGTTATCCGCTCTCCCTGACCAATATTGCCGACGTGCCGCAGGAAGGGGAGGTCTGGTACGACATCTACCGCTTGAAGACCCCCGACCGCTTCTATTCTCCGGTTCAATCCGCCGACGCCACGCTGGTGCCGCTGCCCAAGTTGCAGGAGACTTTCCCGAACCTTGCCTTCCGGCAAGAGGATGACATGGAACATTGGGAGTCTGTCCACTTGGGAAGCGGACTGCTGTCTGTCTCCAAGGAGACGGGGAACTTCTTTGAGATTCCGCCCATCGATGATTTTCAGGACGGTTACTACAAGATTGTGTTCACGGTAAAAGACCCGGACGGGGATGACGTGGAGGTGGCGAAAACCATGCACCTGTATCGTGCCCAAAGCAGGAAATGCACAGGCTACAAAGCCCTGTGGCATGATTTCAACCGTCTTTTCTCGCAGAGGAACGGTGGCTATTCGGTGGAGGCGGGCGACACGCTGCGGTTCTCCGTCGGCACCGTCCTGAAGGACGCGCGGGTGCTTTGTGAAATCGCGCACAACGATTCGGTGGTGCATACGCAATGGTACCATCTGAAACAGAACATGATCACCATTGAATGGCCGACCCAGCCCTCCGACCAGGGAACGTTGCACGTGCATCTGTTCATGCAGGCTGACGGCAACACCTACGAGATTTCGCCAGACGTGCGGATTGTCAACCGTTCGCGGGACATCCGGTTCGAGTTCCTGCGTTTTCGTGACAAAACCCTGCCCGGAAGCCAGGAGGAGTTGCAGGTGCGCCTGACCGACAAGGAGGGCAGGCCGGTGTCTGCCGAGCTGCTCTGCTCGATGTACGACTATTCGTTGGACGTGCTGGGCGGACAGAACTTCATGCAGTTGCAATACGATTACCAATACCGTTTCCTCACGCTCCGTTTTGGCCGCAGTCTCGACACGGGGTCCTCTCTCTGGAAAAAAGATCATTTCAACACGTTCGGATTCCATTCCCCGGCGTTCTCTTCACAACCCTTGGTTTTGAAGAGTTTCTATTGTGGAGGGCTGCGTATGGGGCGATATATGGCAAAGGGGGAAGTTGTCCTCAATGTCGTGGAGGATAATATTTCGGTCAATACGGACATGGAGTTTATGGAAGATGAGGTTATGTATGAGGAACCGCCATTGGCGTTTACGAATGCGTCAATGATGCGGGTTGCTTCGCAAAAGGAGGCTGCAAAACCGGGAAGCGCTCCTTCTGAGCCGCAGCTCCGCACCAACTTCAACGAAACCGCCTTCTTTTATCCGCAGCTGCGCACCGATCCCGATGGCACCGTCTTCCTCAGCTTCACCATGCCCGATGCCCTCACCAAATGGAAGATGCAGGGTGTGGCCCACAACCCAGCCTTGATGACCGGCCGTTTCGAGAAGTTCGTGCAGACGGCCAAGGACGTGATGGTCGTGCCGAACGCGCCGCGCTTCCTGCGCGAGGGCGACACCATGGATTTCTCCGCCAAGGTGGTGAACACCACCCATCGGCACATTTGCGGGTATGTGACGCTGCAGATGTTCAACGCGGCGAACAACCAACCGGTGGCCATGATTTGCGATATGGCGGACGCGATGAATCGCGTCCGTACAGACGGGTCCCAACAATACGACATCCCCGCCAACGCATCCTCGGAAATCCGTTTCCGCATCGTCGTGCCCGCTGATGTGCCCGCCGTCACCTACCGCATCGTCGCCCACAACACCGACCCGCAGGAGGTGGCCGGCGACGGCGAGGAGAAGACCCTGCCCGTGCTCACCAACCGCATGATGGTGACCGAGACGATGCCGTTCTACATTTCGGGGAAAGGCTCGAAAACATTCGTATTCAAAAAAATGCAGGATTGTACGGACGCGATGAATCGCGTCCCGACAATGAGGAATTACCGTCTGACCGTGGAGTGTACGCCCAACCCCGTGTGGTACGCCATCCAGGCGATGCCCTACATGATGGAATATCCGCACGAATGCAACGAGCAGCGTTTCAGCCGCTACTATGCCAACGCCCTCGCCACGCACATCCTGAAGGCCAATCCCGTCATCGAGGAGGTTTTCAACCGCTGGCAGACGGAGTCGCCCGACGCTTTCTGCTCGGCCTTGGAGAAGAACCAGGAGTTGAAGCAGGTAGTGCTGGAGGAGACCCCGTGGGTGCTCGACGCGCAGCGCGAGGGGGCCAACAAGCAGGCCCTGGCCGCGATGTTCGACTTCCGGCGGATGGCCAAGGAGGAGGCTGCCACGCTCAGGAGACTGCAGAAGGGGCAGAACGGCGACGGCGGCTGGCCCTGGTTCTCCGGCGGCAAGAGCAGCGACTTCATCACACGGCACATCGTGGCGGGCTTCGGCCACCTCAAAGCCCTCGGTGTCAGTACCGACGTGGCCAACAGCACGCTCCGCAACGCCGTCTCCTACATGGATGAACAGATGTACAAGCGCTACCTCGACCGCAAGAAGTACCACTACGACTATATCGACGAGACGCACTACCTCTACGCCCGCAGCTTCTACAAAGACAACGTTTCCGCCCGGCATAAAGCCGCCTACGACACTTGCTATAAAGTGCTGTTAAACGACTGGAAATCAAAGTCTTTTTACACGCAGGCGATGATTGCGCTCACCGCCTGGCGCAACGGCGACCAGAAGGTGGCGAAACAGATTGTGGCCCACCTCAAGGGCATGGCCCAGCACAGCGAGGAGATGGGCATGTTCTGGAAGAAGCAGGGTGGGGGATGGTTCTGGTATGAGCAGCCCGTGGAGCGGCAGTCGATGCTGATTGAAGCGTTCCACACGATTACGCCCGAAGACGCGGAATCGCTGGCGCAGATGCAGTTGTGGCTCCTCAAGCAGAAGCAGACCCAGCACTGGGGCACCACCAAATCGACCACCGAGGCCGTCTATGCGCTGCTGTTAGACAAGACGTTAGTGGCGGAAGACAAGACCGTGGCGGTGACGGTCGGAAACGTGCGCCTGCCCGACGAGACCGTGCAGACGGAGGCGGGCACCGGCTACTTCAAGAAGTCCTGGAAGGGTGAGGAAATCACCGCCGACAAAGCCAATGTGCTCATCGAGAAAGGTACCGACGGCCCTGCATGGGGCGGCCTCTACTGGCAGTATTTCGAGAACCTCGACAAGATTACCCGCAGCGACGACAAGAACTTGGTCATCGAGAAGCAGCTCTACAGGGTGGAGAACAGCGGCGATGGCGAGGTGCTGAAGGCCATCACGGCGGAGCAACCGTTGCAGAAGGGCGACAAGGTGCGCGTACGGGTGGTCATCACCGCCGACCGCGACATGGAGTTTGTGCACCTCAAGGACATGCGGGCCGCCACTTTCGAGCCAGTCAACGTCTTCTCGCAGTACAAGTACCAGGATGGACTGTGGTATTATGAGGCCACGAAGGACGCGGCCACGCACTTCTTCATCGACTGGCTGCCGAAGGGCAAGTATGTCTTCGAATACACCCTCTTCGCCACGCAGTCGGGCGACTTCAGCAACGGCATCACGCACATCGAGTGCATGTACGCGCCGGAGTTCCAGTCGCACTCGGCAGGTGTGCGGGTGAAGGTCCGGTAAGTGTGGGCTTGGTATGAAACAGGGGGACGTTTCCGTGCTTTCCGGAAACGTCCCCCTGCTTTTTTGTCGTCGGCTACTGCCCGATTAAGCTTTGTGGTTTTCATGGAAGAGTCTCAGGCGTTCTTCCAGGATCGGGAACTGGCGGCGCGGGGTGAGGGAGACGCAGGCGCGGAGTCCTTCGGTGCGGTCGCTGCCGCAGGTGCTCAGCGAGATGGCGCTCACACCGTAGTAGAGGAACTCGTGCAGCAGTTCGTCGCTGCTCATGCCCGGGTAGGCCACGGTGAAGTAGAACCCGTCGGCCAAGGGCTTGTCGCCGTCTTTGTCATAGACGATCTCGAAGCCGTTGTCGGTGAACATCTTCTTCATGATGGCGGCTTTCTCGCCGTACTCTTTCACGTCCTCGATGTAGTTGTAGGTACCGTCGTTGCAGGCCTTGAGGATGGCGGCCATGGCATATTGCGCCGAATGGGCGACGCCGGAGCTGATGGCGTAAACGGTGCCGTAGATGATGGCGCGGCCGAGCTTCTTCATCTTGAAGTAGGGCTCCAGGTCGTCGAACTCGCGGTTGTAGAGCTTCTTGGACATGACCATCAGGGCGATGCGCTCGCCTGCGTAGCTGAAGGCTTTCGAGCCGGAGATCAGCAGGGCGTAGTTGTCGGTGTATTTGCCGACGCTCGGCTGGTAGGGCGGGATGCCCGGTGCGGAGATGTTCTGGCGGAAGTCCATGCCGAAGTAGGCGAGGTCCTCGAAGACGAAGACATCGTATTTGTTGGCCATGTCGCCGATGATCTGCAGTTCCTCCTCGGTGAAGCAGATCCACGACGGGTTGTTGGGGTTGGAGTACATGATGGTGTGGATGTTGCCTTTCTCGAGGTAGCTCTCCAGCTTGGCCCTCAGTTTGGCTCCACGGTGCTCGTAGACGTCGAAGGTCTCGTATTTGAGGCCCATGACGCGGTGCTGCTGCTTCTGGACGGGGAAGCCAGGGTCGATGAAGAGGGTGGTGTCACGTTCCTTGCGGCAGCGCACGAAGGTCATGAATCCGGCCATGCCGCCCATCATCGAACCGACGGTCGGGATGCAATTCTCGGGGTCCACTTCCAAGTCGATGAAGTTCTTTACGAAGCGGGCGGCCTCCTTTTTGAGTTCCGGAATACCCTCAATGTCCGGGTAAATGGCGGCGACTCCCTTCTTGAGAGCCTCGATCTGTGCTTCCACGCCCACGTGGCACGGAGGCAACCCGGGGATGCCCATCTCCATGCGGACAAATTCCTTGCCGGAGGCCTGTTCGATGTCGTTTATCAGGCGCTTCACCTCGCGGATGGAAGCCTTGCCCACGCTGCTGATGCCGCTCTTTGCGACGATTTGATCTACAATTTCTGCGGGTATTGGTGTATTCTTCATAATTGAAATTAAGATATTTATATTTATACTTGTACGTTCCGGATTTTTCGGCAAAGGTACACAAATTTTAAATATGTTCCGCTACCGTAAGAAGCCTCGGGCCGGACAGTGTCAGAAAAAAAAGCGTGCCTCCATGGCACGCTTTTTGTAGGTTAGTACTTGTAGAACCCTTCGCCGGTCTTTCGGCCGAGCAATCCGGCGCGGACCATCTTCCTGAGAAGCGGGTGAGGGCGGTATTTCGGGTCTCCGAACTCCTTGTAGAGCACCTCCATGATTGCGAGGTTGACATCGTTGCCGATGAGGTCGGCCAGGGCGAGCGGGCCCATGGGGTGGTTTGCTCCGAGCATCATGCACTTGTCAATGTCCTCTGCCGAGGCGATGCCGTCGGCCAGGATTCCCACGGCCTCGTTGATCATCGGGATGAGGATGCGGTTCACCACGAAACCGGGAGCCTCGTTCACGGGAACGGGGGTCTTGCCGATTGCGGTGGTCAGGTCGACGATGCACTTGGCGGTCTCGTCCGAAGTGAGCTGCCCCTTGATCACCTCCACCAACGCCATGCGGTCGGCCGGGTTGAAGAAGTGGCAACCGATGAACTGCGCGGGGCGGCTCGTGCTGGCTGCAATCTCCGTGATGGACAATGACGAAGAGTTGGTGGCGAAGATCGTCTCCGGCTTGCAGATCTTGTCCAGTTCCATGAATACGTCTTTCTTGAGTTGCATTTCCTCCACTGCGGCCTCTATCACGAGGTCGGCGTCAGCAAACGTGGCGTAGTCAGTGGTGGTGGTGATGTTTCCGAGGATGGTGTTCATGGCCTCCTCCGTGATTTTGCCTTTTTCAACGAGCTTGGCATACGATTTTGAAATGGAACCCATCGCCTTGTCGAGGCTGGCTTGGGTTCTGCTCTTCATGACTACGGGCATTTTGGCGGCGAATGCCTTCACGATGCCCTTGGCCATGGTTCCGGTTCCTATAACGCAAATTTTCATAATTGGAATGATTTTATTATGGATGATAAGTGATTATTCGTTGGTGAAATGCGCCTCCTGCTTGGTGAGGAAGGCGGTCATGCCGGCCTTCTGGTCCTTGGTGTCGAAACATTTGCCGAACATGCGGCTTTCGAAAGCGATGGCCTCCTCGGCAGGCAGGTCGTACTCTTCGTTGATGCACTCTTTGGCGTAGCGGACCGCGATCGGGGCGTTCCTGAGGATACGCAAAGCCAGCTCGGCAGCCTTGTCCATCAGTCTTTCCGGCTCATAGACGGCGTTGACGAGGCCGATGCGCAGGGCTTCGTCCGCCTTGATGGCGCGCCCTGTGTAGATCATCTCTTTGGCGTAGCCCATGCCGACAATCTTGGTGAGCCGGTATGTGCCGGAGAAGCCGGGGATGATGCCGAGCCCCACTTCCGGCTGGCCGAATTTCGCGTTCGTGGAGGCGATGCGGATGTCGCAGGCCAAGGCAAGTTCGCAGCCGCCGCCGAGAGCGAAGCCGTTGACGGCCGCAATCACCGGGATGGGCAGAACTTCGATCTTGCGGAACACCCTCGCCCCGAAAGCCCCGAAGCGCTCTCCCTCCTCGGCATTGAGGGATTGCATCTCTGAAATGTCCGCCCCGGCCACAAACGACTTCTCCCCGTCGCCCGTGATGATGAGCGCGCGGACGCCCTCGTCCAGATTCGTGAGAAAATCGTCCATCTCCTTCAATATGTTGGAGTTGAGGGCATTGAGTGACTTCGGCGCGGATATCGTCAAAGTGCAGACCGAATCGCAAACGTTTATTTTCAAATAGTTGTATCCTTTCATTGTATCTGATTTTTGTGGGGCAAAAATACAAAAAAAGTGCCTTTCGGCACTCTTTGGCTAACGTTTTTTCTTTCCTCCGTTGACGGGCCCGATAGGCTCTTTCTTCGCTTCCTTCTTCTTGGCTGTCAGCTCTCTTTTGTATTTGTGATCGAGATTGTACAGCTCTTGGAGGTGATGGGGGGTCATGAACGTCTTGAACTTTTTGTGATAGGTGGCCTCCAGGTTCAGCAAGTTCTTGCGCAGCTCGAACTTCTGGTCCTGCATGTAGGTGACCTGTTTGTCGCTCATCTTCTCGATGAGTTCCTTATTGGTTCCCGGGCTGCCCAACTTGATGCCCTGCCGCTCCAGATTCTTGCGGTAGGTATCCATCGTCTTCATTTCGGCCGCCAGGTATTCTTCGTACACTTTCCAGAAATTCTGGTTTTCCGCCCCGGTAAGCACCAAGTGTTTCTTCATGTACTCGATGCGGTCCTGAATCATCGCCTTGGGGGATTTTTCTTGGGCAAACAGCACCGTTGTCGCGCTTGCCGTCACGATGATTAATGTGATCCACAATTTTTTCATGATATCAAGATTTAGGTTTAGTATTCCACATATTGGTAATAATCCATCAGAGCCAGTTCTTCGCTGTAGTAGTCGGTGGCGAGAGATTCCAGGATTTCCTCTTCGGTTGCGGGGGAAGGCGTCGCGGCTTTCGCAGTGCCGGCGCTGTCTCTGTCCGTGTTGTAGGTGAGGAAGATTCCGGCAGCTATGGCGATGACCGCAACTGCCGCGATGGAGCCAGACAGGATGTTCCTCCTTCTGTTCTGCTCTCGCTTGATGTTCTGCATGACCCTTCCGGGTAGCTCCTCAAAGTAATTCTCGGGAATCTCGTAATGTTCCGTCTTCTCTATTTGCTCTAAATCAATCATAATGTCTTTGAAAAATACAAACCTATGACTGATGTATCCCTAAAAGGTTAAACGTTCGGAAATATTTTTTTTGATTTTTTCGGCCGCGAAGTGATACGATGCCTTGAGCGCACTCTCCGAGGTATCGAAAATCTTGGACATTTCGGCATAGGGGGTCTCGTCGTAGTACCGCATGGTGAATACCGCCCGTTGCTTGGGCGGCAGCTTCTCAATCTCCTCCTGAAGGAATCGCTCTATCTGCGAGGGCGTCAGGGTGCTGGTGTCCGCTTGGCTTACCGCCATGAAGTCGGTGTAGTTGTCCTCGGTCAGGTTCGGGAAGCGTTTCTTCTTCTCGATGTATGTCAGCGCTTCGTTGATGCATATTCTCGATATCCAGGTTTTCAAACTCGAATCGTTCCGGAATTTGTCCAGGTTTCTCCAGATTTTGATGCATACGTTCTGGGTTACATCATCGGCGTCCTCGTGAACCGTGGTGATGCGGCGGGCACTGTAGTAGATGTGCTTTTGGTATTTCTTCAGCAACATCTCGAAAGCTTTCTCCTTCGTTTCGGGATTGTTGAAGAGAGATAGGATGAATTCGTCGGTAATCTCGGGCATTCTGCTGGTATTCGGTTATTTCCGGCTCATGGCCTTTTTGCAAGCCTCCATGATGTGCTCTTTGTCAAGCCCGAAATGGGTCATCAGTTGGTCGGGGGTGCCGCTTTCGCCAAAGTGGTCGTCAACGCCGATCATCTCCACGGGAGCGGGAAGGTTCCGGCTGAGGCACTGGCATACGGCGTCGCCCATGCCGCCGTTGAGGAAGTGCTCTTCTGCGGTGACGGCACAACCGGTCTTCCGTATGCTGTTCACGATGGCTTCGGTGTCCAAAGGCTTGATGGTGGCGATGTTGATCACCTCTGCGCTGACCCCTTGTTCGCTTAGTGCAGCGGCGGCTTGCAGGGCGGGAAACACCAGGTGTCCGGTCGCGAAGATGGTCACGTCATTGCCTTCGCGCATCAGTTCTGCCTTGCCGATGACAAACGGCTTGCCCTCTTCGGTGAAGTTCGGCACTGAAGGACGGCCGAAACGCAGGTAAACAGGCCCGTTGTACTCTGCGGCGGCGATGGTCGCCATCTTGGTCTGGTTGTAATCGCACGGATTGATGACCACCATGTTGGGGAGCATCCGCATCAGGCCGAGGTCCTCCATCATCTGGTGCGTGGCGCCGTCCTCACCTACCGTGATGCCTGAGTGGGAGGCCCCGATCTTCACGTTCAGGTTGGAATAGGCGACAGTCATGCGGATTTGGTCATAGACCCGCCCCGAGACGAAGCCGGCGAAACCGGCCGCGAACGGGATTTTCCCGCTCAATGCCAGACCTGCGGAAATGCCGATCATGTTGGCCTCTGCGATGCCACATTGAACGAAACGCTCCGGATAGGCGGCCTTGAAATCGCCCATCTTCACGCTTCCCGTGACATCTGCGGTCAAGGCAAATATGTTCTCATTGTGCTGAGCTGCCTCCAACAGGCCAGCACCAAAACCCGAACGGGTGTCTTTCATCGTGTAATTCTCAATGTTTAACATGCCAAAAAATTTGCGGCAAAAATACGAAATTTGAGAAAAGAGAGTTATCTTTGCCGCATTTATTTGCGATTATTTTTCATGAGGAAATTTCGGCTTCTCATTCTGATGTCCCTTGCACTGCCCTGCTGTAGCCGTCTTCAAGCTCAGGGCGCGGGGGAGTGGCGTCTCCGCCATGTCGACGCCGATTCCGTCATATTGAAGTTCGATACACTCTCTGTTTCCCCGCAAAGCTTGTATATTCAGGATGTTAACAGAAGCCAATACCGCCTCGACCCCCTTGCCGCAACACTCTATATTCTCGATTCCAGTCTTTTGGGAAAACGGCTTTTCCTGCAATATCAAACCTATGCGATCGACTTTTCGCGGCCCGTTGCGCACAAGTCCTCTCGGATGATTGAACCTGTGCCTGCCAGGCACCAACTCGGCGACCAACACGTGATGTCAATCCATAACATTTTAAAAGACAATGAGTTATATACGAATGGCGCTATCTCCCGTGGCGTCACGGTCGGGAATAACCAGGACTTGGTGCTCAACTCCTCCCTGAACTTGCAGATTTCGGGGAAACTCTCCGAAGATGTGGAGTTGGCAGCCTCTGTTTCCGATAAGAATGTGCCGATTCAGCCCGAGGGGAACACACAATTGCTCCAAGATATTAGTAATATCTTTATATCGTTGAAAATCAAAAATATAGCGACAGTTACAGCGGGGGACATCGCCTGGGCCTCCCCAGACGACCCTTTCCTTCGCGTCTCGCGCAATATGCTGGGACTCTCCGCTAAGGCGAGTTCCCTGCCGGCTAAAGGGGTTAAAATGCTCAATCAGGCGGGCGGTGGCATAGCCAAGGGAAAGTTCGCACGGCAAACACTCTCCGTCCGAAACGGTGTCCAGGGTCCATACAAGCTGTTCGGCGCAGAGGGCGAAGTCTCCATTATCATGGTGGCCGGTTCCGAGAGAGTGTATGTGGATGGACAGCAGGTCATGCGAGGTGCCGATTATGACTATACCATTGACTATAACACGGCCGAAATCACTTTCACGCCGAAAATGCTGTTGACAGCTGAGAAACGCGTCATTGTGGAGTTTGAATATACTAACCGCTATTATTCAAGATATAATCTCTTTACCAACAACGTGTTGGAAATTGATGGCAAACATCCCCTGAAGCTATACTTGAATTTTTTCCATGAACAGGATTTGAAAAACCAATCCATTCAACCGGAACTCACTCATGACAATATGCGCTTCCTCGCTAATTTCGGCGATGGGGGCGAGGTTGCCTATTATCCCTTTACTGATACGGTTTCCTATTCTCCCGAAAGAATTCTGTATGAAAAAGTTGATACTGTACACCTAAATAATATATATACAATATATATACATTCCAATAATCCTGATGCGGTATTGTATAGTCCGGACTTTACCTATATTGGAGTTCAACGGGGAAACTACAAGTTGTCGAGCAGCACGGAAAACGGTCGTGTCTTTGCTTGGGTTGCCCCTGTAGATGGTGTTCCGCAAGGGGATTATGAGCCAGTTCTGCAATTGGTGCCCCCAACTTCCCAGCAGATGGCTACCTTGGGATTTGATCTTTCCGTCCGCGACAATACGCGTCTCCAATCGGAATTCGCGATGACGCACTTAGACCGTAACACTTTCTCAAAAAAGGATCGCAGTGACGATATTGGTTTTGCTTATTTGTTGAATATTAGTGATTTGGAACGTTTTGCATCACTCCGAGATTCGCTCTCATGGACTTTGGGCAGCCATGCGCAGTTGCAATTCATCCATAAATATTTCGCTCCATTTGAGTCTTTTCGCGAGGTGGAGTTCGCCAGAAACTACAACCTGGCTACCGATTATTCCGCAGGGCGTTCGGAATGGGTACTTCGGGCGGGAATCGCGTTGCAAAAAGCAGACCTTCATCGAATAGACTACAATCTCAACTACCTTTCTCGCGTCGGCGAGGCGGTGGCCCTTCGCAACGAACTCACCACTGACGACCATTGGCGGAACTGGAGGCTGCAGTCCCGCTCAAGCTTCCTGCTGAAGCGTGACTCGATCCAGAAAAGCCGCTACCTCGTCTCGCGTTTTCAACTTTCCAAGATGATGAAACATTTTACTGTCCGAGTCGGTAATCTTCTCGAATATAACCTGTTCAGGGATGTGTTCAACGAATCTGTCCGACGAAACAGTTATGCCTTTAACGAAGCAACCGCCTCGTTGCAAAGTCCGGAAAAAGCAAGACATCAATTCCTTTTCGGGTATAAGAACAGAGTGGAGCTGACCCCTGATACCCTCCGCTTGCGCTTGCATCTTGTGATACACGAGGCCAATGTTCAGTATCGTTTCGCGCAAGTCAACAACCAGAGCCTGACAATGAATGCCGTCTATCGTAACCAGTCGTTGGCTGATTCTTCGACTGGTAAACCAGAACATTATTTCGTTGGAAATCTGCAATATACAGGTAGGTTTTTCCGTAATGCATTGGTGGTCAATACATACTATGAGACGGGAAGTGCCATGGAATTGAAGAAGACTTACACGTTTGTCAAAGTTGCGGCCGGTCATGGCACGCACGTGTGGAACGACTATAACGGAAACGGAATTGAGGAATTAGACGAGTTCGAGGTAGCCGCTTTCCCGGATGAGGCCTTATACGTGAAGGTCTGGATTCCCGGCACGGATTATGTTAATGTCTATCAGAGCCAGTGGAATCAGAGCTTCCAGTTGCGCCCGGCAGCTGTTTGGGCCGGGAAAAAAGGCTTTTTGAAGTTCCTCTCCCGATTTTCCAATGTATTGACACTCAATGCCTCTTTGAAGCATAAGACGCGAATGTTCATTCCGTTCGCCAAAAGAGGGGAGGACACAGGCCTGGTGTCTGACCGTTTGAATCTTTCGAACACTCTTTCTTTCAATAACAGCGGTTCGCCGTTCGCTTTCGACCTTGTGCTGCAGAAAAACACCAACACGCAGTTCCTCTATTACGGCCTTGAAACCAACGACGTCGGTTTGCAGGAGTTGCAGTTGAAAAGCACGCCGGTCACGCTGCTGTACTTGCAGACCACCCTCGCCCACAGGGTTACTGACAACGTCTCCACCTGTTTCGATTCACGCAACTACAAAGTTGAGGCCTATTCCTTGGGCCAGGAGGTGCGCCTGCAGTTTAGGAACCGCATAACTGCCGCCCTGAAAGGGATGTATGTCCGGAAAGTCAATCTAAACGCTACTGAACATTTACGGAAATGCCAGGCAGAGCTGTCGTTCACCTATCGAATGCTTAATCGCGGGACAGCTTCCATATCAGCTGAATATATATATATGAACGGTGATGCCGGACAGAATTCAACGGTCTCCTATTTCATGCTGGAGGGAGTCGGCATGGGGCAAAATCTGCTTTGGACGGTGACGGGTCAGATTGCGGTGACCTCATTTCTCCAACTCGCTTTTCAGTATCAGGGCAGGGCAATTCAACATCATCCGGTCATACATACAGGGAGTGTCACGGTGAATGCGATTTTTTGATAAATTGCTCATATACAGATATATATCATTATCTTTAGTTGTAATCATCTGATTTTCAGAATATTGTTGATAAGTTGAGTTTATTTTTTCGGAAATTGTGAATTTACGAGTCACGGTATAAAAAAATATGCTATTTTTGGCACTTCAAAAAATTAGGCTAAAAGTGTATTGTGTAACTTTTTGAAAAGAGGAGTCGTATATAATAGGAAATATGCGTTAAAACAAGTCGAAATGATTGCGTAATATACTAATAGTCAGCTTATTAATTGTAATAATTATCATAGTAGAATATGAGGAAGCATATACAAAAAGTGAGTCTGTTGGTGGTCTTGGCAATGTCTGCGATGATGTCAGGTTTTGCTCAAGATGATGCGCAATTTACCTTTTTCCCATGGGTGACGTCCTACTATAATGCAGGCGGTATAGGCGAGCAGAACAATACGTTGTGTTTCACGGCCGATTACAGCAATAAGTATTTGGGATGGGGCGACTTGCCTTCAACGGCCATAAACAATGACACTGCATTGCACACGGCGCCACAGGACTTCCTTTTCAGTATCGAATCCTATCTACGAAAGCTTCACGGTTCCATAGGCGTGACGTTGGTTCACGACCGCATAGGCTTCTACAGCAACACGGGCGTGAAGCTCGGCTATGCCTACAAGATGCGAGTGGGCGGCGGCCATCTCGGCATCGGCCTCCAGGCCTCGCTTTTCAACCAGTCCATAGACAAAGCCTCGTTCAGGCCCATTGTGGAGGGAGACCCTGTGCTTCAACAACTCTCTGAGTCAACGCTTGATATAGATTTCAACTTTGGTCTCTTATATAAGACAGACCAATGGTATGTGGGTTTGGGTTGGACGCAGATTGCCGCCCTGTTCGACAAGAAGCAGGCCCTACGCGTGTCGGGCGACTTTGGCCCGCGCCGCTCCTCACAGCTCTATCTTCATGGCGGTTACACCTGGGTGATGCCTTTCAACCCGAACTGGGAACTCATTCCGCAGGCTATGGTGAAGACAGACTTCAAGACCTACCAGTGGGAGATTCTGGCTTTGGCACGCTATAACGGGGTCTATTGGGGCGGTCTCGGCTATCGCTTCCAGGATGCCGTTTCCATCGCCTTCGGCGCGCGCCCCTTCTACAACTCCTCCAACATTTATCTGAAAGGGCTGGATCTCGGTGTCTCCTATAGTATTACCTCCAATTCATTGGGTTACAAGAAACACCGCAGCTTCGGCGATGTGGAGGTTGTGGTCCGCTATTGTTTCGACATCTACAAGCCAGAAGTCTTCTCCGGATACGGCAACTCCAGACATATTTACAAGAACAGATACTAAAATTAACACATAAGCGTTAACAACTATATTGAAATCATAAAATTGAACAATATGAAACGGGTAATCATTTTTCTATCAGCGGCATTTTTATTGATGGTGTCGTGTAAAAATGGCGGTGACGGTCAGCTCGTCGGCGTCAAGGACCGTCCCGAATTTCTGGATTTGGAACCTTATGGGATGGTGTATGTCCCCACAGGCCACTATTTGATGGGCGGCGGCGACCAGGATGTCCCCTTCGCGCTCACCCAGCAGTCCAGAAACGTGACGGTGGCTGCCGTTTGGATGGACGAGACGGAAATCACCAACAACGAGTACCGCCAGTTCGTCTATTGGGTGCGCGACTCCATCGCTCATACCCTTCTCGGTGACGCTGAAATCACCGACGAGGAGAAATACGGCCACTACCTGAAATACACCAAGGGCGAGAACGAGGGCGAAGTCATCGAGCCCAAAGTGATCAACTGGAAGGAGAAAATCCCGTGGGATTCCGAGAACGAGGAGGTCCAGTCCGCGCTCTCCCCGCTGTTCAGCAAACTGAATACCCGCTACTACCACTATAGCGCAAACCGCCTGAACGTCTCCATGCTCAATTACGAGTACTGGTGGATTGACTATCGCAACTACCGCGATCCCAAGAACCCCGACAATTTCGGGGCCTCCTATAAGGAGTTCGACAAAGAGGGCAGCGACCTGGGCGGCATCTACGCGAACCGCCCGAGTAGCCAGGGCAACGGATGGCAGCGCTTCATCAAGCATGAGGTGGTGAACATCTATCCCGACACCCTCTGCTGGGCCCATGACTTTGTCTATTCCTACAACGAGCCGATGATCCTGAATTACTTCAGCAACCCGCAGTTTGACAATTACCCGGTTGTCGGCGTGAGTTGGCGTCAGGCAAAGGCTTTCTCAAGCTGGAGAACCGCCCTGCGCATGTCGTGGCTGTCCGGCAAGGAGTACGCTTTTGAGCATGAGTTCCGCCTCCCCACCGAGTCTGAGTGGGAATGGGCAGCCCGCGGCGGACTGGCCCTGCAGTCCTATCCCTGGGGCGGTCCCTACACCACCAACCGCAACGGATGTTTCCTGAGCAACTTCAAACCGCAACGCGGTAACTATATCGCCGATGACAACTTCTATCCTGGCATCGTGGCACACTACCATCCCAACGACTGGGGCTTGTTCGACATGAGCGGCAACGTGGCTGAATGGTGCGAGGACGCCTTCGACGAATCCGCCACCAACTTCACCCACGACATGAACCCGACCTATGTCTATTACGCCACCAAGGACGACTCCCCGGTGAAGAAGAGAAAGGTGATTCGCGGCGGCTCCTGGAAGGATGTCAGCTACTACACTACCGTCTTCGCGAGAACCTATGAGTATCAGGATACCTGTAAGTCCTATGTCGGCTTCCGGAATGTCCAGTCCTTCATGGGTCGTCAGCGCGGTGACAACAACAGCAAGAGCGCGTCTCATGTCTACTAAAAACGACAAAGCAAGCAAATTCTTTTTATAAACATAAATCATTAACTTAAAAAATTAAACAAATGAGTAAACTGGATCAATTTGTCAGATCAAAAGTGTACAAAAACACTATGGCGAAACTTTATGGCTGGGGTGCCGCAATCGTTATTGTCGGTGCTTTGTTCAAAATCCTTCACTGGCCGTTCGCCAACATCATGTTGATGGTGGGTATGTTTACGGAGGCTATCATTTTCTTCTTCTCCGCGTTCGAACCCCTCCATGTTGAGTACAACTGGGCTTTGGTTTATCCCGAATTAGCCACAGGCACTGACATTGAACTCGAGGAAACTGAGAAGAAATCCCGTCGTGAAAAGAAACAGCAAGTCAAGAATGATGCTCTGTCCACCACCCAAGCCCTCGACAAGATGCTTGAGGAAGCGAAGATCGGCCCCGAACTGATGGAAAGCCTCGCCTCCGGAATGCGTAACCTGAGCGACAATGCACACAAACTGGCAGGTGTCTCCGACGCTGTTGTCTCCACCGACAACTATACCGCAAACCTGCAGAAGGCTTCCGAGTCTGTCCGTAACCTGACCCTGAAATATGACAAGGTTGCTTCTTCCCTCGAAACGGACGGTGGCGTCACTGCTGCCTACATCGAGAGCGTCAAGAAAGCCACCACGGCTGTCTCCCAGTTGGCTGTTGCTTACGACCAGACCGCCAAGTCCATGGCCCAGACCAACAGCTTCAAGGCGGAGATGGACAAGCTGACCGCCAATATCTCTAAGCTGAGCAATGTTTATGGTAACATGCTCGCAGCTATGAAATAATTTCCCTTAGTATTTAGTCCATTCACCAAAATTCTAACGCAATTAATTATTGAGATATGGGTGCAACAAATTGTCCGGAAACCCCGAGACAGAAAATGATTCAGATGATGTACCTGGTGTACACCGCCATGTTGGCTTTGAACGTTTCTGCGGAAATTCTGAATGCCTTCGTGGTCGTGGATGACACTTTGGTGACATCTACCAATATTGCGGCCAACCAGAACGCCAATGACTATCAATGGTTTATCGGCCAGAAAACTATTCTGGGTGCTAAGGTCGACGAAGCCTACGGCAAAGCCCAGATCCTGAAAAAGGAGTCTGACGCTATGGTGAAATATATCGAAAAGATGCGTAACGACCTTATTTTCGCTGTTGATGGTGACTCCTTGGTGGAAATTGACGGGAAGAAGATGCTCAAGACAGTGGCCACAATCGATAAAAAGGACAACTTCGACGTCCCTACTGATTTCATGATTAACAATGGCAACGCTAAAAAGCTGAAAGATGAAATCAAGAAGTACAAAGCCAATATCCTCAAATTAGCCAAAAAAGAAGATCAAAAACGTTTGGAGGAAGGCTTGGGCCTGAATGTGGACGCCACTTACACCTCTGACATGAACACCGTTTCATGGGAGGAACACAACTTCGATCATATCATCGCTGCCGCTTCCGTCACCCTGCTGAACAAGATGATCGGCGAGGTGAAGAATGCCGAGTCCATGATGCTCAACTACCTGAAAGCCTCTATCAGTGCCGACGACTTCAAGTTCGACCAGGTCAACGGCCGCTCCATCCCGAAGTCCCAGATGGTGTTCTCCGGCGATCCCTACGAGGCTGACATTATCGTGGCTGCATACGACAGCAAGTCCACCCCCGAGGTCTGGTACAAGATGGGTGCCGACACGCTGACCGAGGCAGGCCTTGGCAGTGCCACCAAAATCGAGGGTGAGAATGGCCTCGTGAAACTGAAAATCGGTACCAGTGGTACGGGTGAGCAAAGATATGCCGGTTTGATCAAGATTATGGATCCCAATGGACAGCCGAGATACTATCCTTTCAAGGACAAATATACGGTGCTGTCTCCGTCTGCTACCATTGCCGCCGACAAGATGAACGTGCTTTATGCAGGTATCGCCAACCCGGTGTCCGTCTCCGGACCTGTGGCTGCCGACAAGCTGAGCGTCTCGTTCCCCGGTTGTAATGCCGCTTCCCAAGGCGCGGGCAAATTCAATGTGAATGTCCCTACGTCCCTGATCGGTAAGACTGTCACGGCTACCGTGGCCGCGAAAGTGGGTGAATCGACAAAGACCCTGGGCAGCACGACGTTCCGCGTGAAACGTGTTCCGGACCCGCGTGGTGTCCTTGGCGCCGGCATCCGTGGAGGTAAACGCTCCAAGGCCGAACTGCTCGCCAACCCGATCATCCGCGCCACTATGGGTGACGACTTCGTGTACGATCTCAAATGGTCGGTTTCTTCATTCCGCGTCATCCTTGTGAGCAAGGGCATGGAGGAACCCGCTATCGTTTGTCAGGGTGGTTCGCTGAGCGACAAGGCCAAGTCTGCCATCCAAAAAGCTCCTGCCAACACGGTTGTCTATTTCAGTGACATCAAGGTCTCCTCGGAGGCCGGTTCCCGTACGTTGGATGAGTTCTCCGTCCGTATCAGATAATCTAAAAAAATACAATTATGAAAAAGTTCACTTTATTATCAATGGTTTTGCTGGCCGCCTGCTTCGCTTTCGCACAGGACGACGAAGTTGAGGGCAGCACCCTGGATCAGCCTGTACGCAAACCGGTGGAGACGGTTTGGGAACAGGTCAATGTCGGCGACTTTGCCGAGCCCATCGCTTTCCCGCCTGTCCGCCAGGCTGACGTGATGTACTATTGGACTATTTGGCGTACCATCGATTTGCGCGAGAAAATCAACCACCCGCTCTATTTCCCCACGGAAACGCGCGGCACCTGGAGAAGTCTCGGTCAGACGATTTTCGATGCCATAGATATCTTCAACCCCGAGCGTACCGACGGCGTGCTCCCCATCTATTCTGACGAGATGTGCACGACGCCGTACTCACGTGAGGAACTGCAAGGTATCGTCACCCAAACCTCTACCATCGATGATATTGATGAGGAGGGCGAAGTGATTGGCACGAAAGAACTCATCCAGCAGTTCGAACCCAAGGAAATCATCTCATATCGTATCAAGGAAGTTTGGTATTTCGACAAACAATATTCTACTTTTAGAGTTCAGATCCTTGAGATTGAGCCTATTATCGAATATGAGCGTCAAACTGCCAATAATTCCTATTATGATGAGGAGCCTGACGAGGAGGCTGTGGAAGCCACAAAGACCAAGAAAAGACTGGGCTATATCTATTATAGTGAATTGCGCCCGTTCTTGGCCAAACAGGAGGTCTTCAATGTGAAAAACAATGCAGCCCGCCTCTCGTTCGATGACCTAATCACTTGGAAACGCGATTTCTCCAGTCTGATATACAAAGAATCCAACGTGTACGACCGCGACATCGCGGAATATATCGCCAACTCCCGCGACCAACGCATCGAATCCGAAAAAATCACGGACAAACTGCGTACTTTCGAGAATGACCTCTGGGAGTTCTGACATCCTGAAAAGACTTTTTCATAATTCATGATAAAAAGGGTACCGAAAGGTGCCCTTTTCGTTGTTTTGGGATAATAACTTTCATTTTATAGTGCGGAAATATGATGCCAAGGTTATCAAAATCCCCAGGAATAAATAAGATAACTGTTTTAATAACACAGTGTTGATAAAATTATTCCGATATTTTTTTTTTATGTCTTTCCAAATCAAATATTTTATATCTTTGTACTTAATTTCATAGAGAGAAAAAAAGTTAAGATTTTGTCGAATTAATATAATTATTCTTGCATGAAGAGAATTACGGATAAGGCTATCTATCAGACGTTGAAGACGGTTTTTGGCTTCGACACCTTCAAGGGAGAGCAGTTGAAAATCATCAAGACTCTGCTGAAAGGGAAGGATTGTTTTGTGATCATGCCTACGGGTGGCGGCAAGTCGATGTGCTACCAGCTGCCGGCTTTGATGAGTGAAGGCACCGCCATCGTCATCTCGCCATTGATTGCACTGATGAAGAACCAGGTTGACGCCATCCGGACGTTTGGCACAGACAGGGGAATCGCACATTTCCTGAACTCCTCGCTCAACAAGGCTGAGATAACAGAAGTGAAGAAAGACCTCGTGTCAGGCAAGACGAAACTTCTCTACGTAGCCCCGGAATCGCTTACCAAAGAGGAAAATGTGAACTTTTTCCAGGATATCAACATCTCTTTCTATGCCATTGACGAGGCTCACTGCATCTCCGAGTGGGGTCATGACTTCCGTCCCGAGTACCGGAATATCCGTAAAATCATACAACAAATCGGCAAGGATGTCCCAGTGATAGCCCTGACGGCCACCGCAACCCCAAAAGTGCAGAGCGATATCCAGAAGAACTTAGGCATGGAAAAAGCAGAAGTCTTCATTTCCTCGTTCAACCGCCCGAACCTCTATTATGAGATTCGCGAAAAGACCAAGGATGTGGACAAGGAGGTGGTGAAGTTCATCAAGAACCATCCCGGCAAGTCTGGCATCATCTACTGCCTGAGCCGCAAAAAAGTGGAGGAACTCGCCGTGCTGCTCCAGGAGAACCAAATCCGCGCATTACCCTACCATGCAGGGCTTGACTCGAAAACACGTGTGCAGAACCAGGACGACTTCCTGATGGAAAAGGTGGACGTCATCGTGGCCACCATCGCCTTCGGCATGGGTATCGACAAACCCGACGTGCGCTTCGTCATCCACTATGACATGCCCAAGAGCTTGGAAGGGTACTACCAGGAGACCGGACGCGCAGGGCGTGACGACGGGGAGGGCCTCTGTATCGCCTTCTATGACCAGAAAGACTTGAACAAATTGGAGAAGTTCTCCGCCAAGAAGTCGGTGTCCGAACAGGAAATCGTCAAGCAACTGCTTGCGGAGACGGCTGCTTATGCCGAATCCACCAACTGTCGCAGGAAACACCTGTTACACTATTTCGGGGAGAACTATCTGGAGGAGAATTGCCATAATTGCGACAACTGCAACCATCCGAAACCCAAAATGGACGCCACCGAGCAAATTCAGCTCTTGTTGGAGGTTATCCAGGTGGTGAAACAGCAGTTCAAAGAGGATCAGATCGTGGACATAATTTGCGGCAACAAGACAACGTCCATACTCAAGTTCCATCATGAGAAACTGAAACAGTTCGGCGAAGGAATGGACTATGACGCAAAGTTCTGGTCGAACATCGTACGCGTCTCTATTTTCGACAACTTGATTGTCAAGGATATAGAGAACTATGGCCTTCTGAAAATTACGGATAAGGGCAAGAAGTACATGACGAATCCCTATCCGATCATGGCAATCAAGCCCGTTTCCGCAGAGGATGAGGATGAGGATGTCGCCGTCGATCCTGTTGCGGGCAACGTGGAGGAAGCTTTCGACACTGTGCTCTTCAGCCTGCTGAAAGACCTGCGTAAAACCATCTCCAAGGAGGAGAACCTTCCCCCGTTCATCATTTTCCAAGACCCCTCCTTGGAGGATATGTGCATACAGTATCCCATCACTATGGAGGAGATGACCCGCGTGGTCGGAGTCGGGCCGGGCAAGGCCCAGAAGTATGGCCGCCGTTTCATAGAGCTGATCAAACAGTATGTGGAGGAGAACGAGATCGACCGCCCGCAGGATTTCGTGCTGAAGACCGTTGCCAAGAAATCTGCGAACAAACTCTTTATCATCCAAGGTATTGACCATAAGATCAGTTTTGAGGACATCGCCATTGCCAAGGGGCTTGACATGGATGAACTGCTCACCGAAATCGAGCATATTGTGGCCTCAGGAGCCAAGATTGACATCTCTTACTATATCGATGAGGAAATCGAACCGTATCACCAGGAAGACATCATCGACTATTTCGCCAACGCGGACACAGATTCCGCCGAAGATGCACTCCGAGCGCTGGGTGAAGACGAATACACGATGGAGGAAATCCGCATCATGAGGATAAAGTACTTGTCGGATGTGGGGAATTAATGGTTAGTGGTTAGAGGTTAGAGGTTGTTAACAGAAATGATAATTGAAATTTTTATTGAGAAATATGGAAGATAATTTTGAAGAAAAAAAAGATTGGATTGAGAATGAGGTTGTGGAGAATGCGGCAACCGTTGTGGATGAAAAAGGCTTCGTGGTGAACGAGGCGTTGAGGGATGAGTCGTCCGTTGGCGCGGGGAGTAGTCCGCGCGGGAACAACTCCTCTGCGGCGCATTGGATTGTCGAGTGCATACTGCTGGCCGCCGTGATTGCTCTTTTTGTACTTCATTTCATGGGTGGAGACAAGAAATCGCCAGTCGCGCAGAAACCGGCCGAAGTGGGGAACGGCGAGGTGGTCTATATAAACATAGACTCGATAAACGCCAATTATGAGCTGGTGAGCATCCTGACCGACAGTATTGATGTGGAGAAGCAGAAACAGGCAGTGGTATTTCAAAACCGTCAGAAATCGCTGGAACAGAAGGCCGCCAACTTCGAGAAGAACTACAGCTCCGGCTCCCTGAACCCTCAGCAGGCCCAATACGCCCAGCAAAGCCTCCAGGAGGAAAGCACCCGCCTGCAAAACGACTATGCCCAGGCGGTCGAGTCGCTGGAGTTGCGCTATGCGGCCGCGCTCGAGCAGATCGCAGACTCCTTGATGGCAGCCGCTAAGCGCGTGAACGCCTCGTACAATGCCTCTTACATTTTCACTTACCAGAGCGGCGGACAACTGCTGTATGCCGACCCGGCTCATGACATTACCGATGAAGTGCTTCACGAGTTAAACAAGTCATTCAAGAAGAAAAACAAATAGCCCTTCCGTAATCTCTCTCTTATGAGTACAAATACTGTTGACAAGCCGTTCGGACGGCTACACGTCGTGCTGCTGTGCCTCTCTTTCGGACTGCTTGCGGCCGGCATGACATTTTTGGCCCTTTCCAACAGCCATGCCAAACGAAAGGCTGTTGCCGATGAGCAGTCGTTCCTCGACAGCCTGCATCTCTTTCCCGCCATCGAGTTCGCAGACTCGCTGTATGGCCGCGTGGAACTGAAGCGTTATGAGGACGAATCACCGAAAGTGGTGGTCTATTACGAGTTGGACAGTGCTGGCGCCCCGACCTCCGTGGTCGCACATGAAACCCACTATTATGAGAACCACCAGAAGTATATTGACGGAAACCGTCATGGCGATGCCCGCGAAGGCTTGTGGTATGCCTATTATCCCGATGGCACCGTCCAAACCAAGGGATATTATGTTGACGGAAAGGAAGATGGGCGCTATACGGTCTATTATCCTAATGGCAATGTCAGATATACAGGTGTTTATAAAAACGGTAAACAAGTAGGGGAGTGGCGGTTCTATGATGAGGAAGGCACACTGGCACATACTGAAAACTATTGAAAGATGATTTTATTCCCTTATACAATAATTTAATAATCAAATAAAAAAACTATGGAATTACCATTTGCAGAAGCGTGGAAAATCAAGATGGTTGAGCCAATCAAGAAATCCACGAGAGAAGAAAGAGAAAAGTGGCTGGATGAGGCCCATCAGAACATTTTCATGTTAAAGAGTGACTATGTTTACATTGACCTCTTGACCGATAGCGGTACCGGAGCCATGAGTGATCGTCAATGGAGTGCAATGATGATGGGCGACGAAAGCTACGGTGGCGCCCGTTCTTTCTACCACATGAAAGACACGATTACCGAACTGACAGGCTTTGAGTATGTGATCCCCACGCACCAAGGGCGTGCGGCCGAGAACGTGCTGTTCAGCTATTTGGTGAAGCCCGGTATGGTTGTCCCTGGCAACGCTCATTTTGACACTACCAAGGGCCATATCGAGAGCCGCAAGGCTTTCGCCATCGACGTCACCGTGCCCGAAGCGTACGACACGCAGCTTGAAGTGCCGTTCAAAGGCAACGTGAGCCTTGAGAAGCTGGAGAAAGTGCTGAAGGAGAATCAGGGGAAGGTCCCGTTTATGGTGCTGACCGTGACGAACAACACAGTTGGCGGACAGCCGGTGAGCATGCAGAATATCCGTGAGACCTGTGAGCTATGCCACAAATATGGAGTGCCTGTCAATATTGACAGTGCCCGCTTCATTGAAAACGCCTATTTCATCAAGACGCGCGAGAAAGGCTATGAGAACAAAACCCTCCGCGAGATTTGCAAGGAGATGTTCAGCTATGCCGACAGCATGACGATGAGCGCCAAGAAGGACGGTCTTGTGAACATGGGCGGCTTCATCGCCACCAACAAGAAGGAGTGGTACGAGGGAGCCAAACTTTTCTGTATCCCCTTTGAAGGTTTCCTGACTTATGGCGGCATGAACGGCCGTGACATGGACGCACTGGCCGTGGGATTGAAAGAAAACATCGAGTTTGACATGGTGGAGACCCGCATCAAGCAGGTCCAGTACCTGGCCGACAAACTCGACGAATACGGCATCCCTTACCAGCGTCCTGCCGGTGGCCATGCCATTTTCGTGGATGCCGACAAGGTGCTCACCAACATCCCCAAAGAGGAGTTCCCTGCCCAAACCCTGACCTGCGAACTCTATCTTGAGGCAGGTATCCGTGCCTGTGAGATTGGCTACGTGTTGGCCGACCGTGACCCGGTGACCCGTGAGAACCGCTTCGGCGGCAACGATTTCGTGCGCCTCTGCATCCCACGCCGTGTCTATACCAACAATCATATGGATGTCATCGCCGCTGCCCTTAAGAATGTCTACGACCGTCGTGACACCATCAAGCGCGGTCTGGAAATCACTTGGGAGGCTGAACTCATGCGCCATTTCACCTGTCAGTTCAAACGTCTTGGCTAACAGTTGGATACTATGCTTATTGTAGGAAATGTCCTCGTTTCAGAAGAGCTGATAGACAAGTGCTTCTGCTGCGATGTGTCGCAATGCAAGGGCATCTGTTGCGTGGAGGGGGACAGCGGAGCTCCCGTGGCCCCCAGCGAAGTGTCTGAACTTGAAGATTATTATCCTGATTACCGAAAGTATATGACTGAAGAAGGTGTCGCCGTAGTGGAAAACGGCGGCACTTTCGTTTTCAATGGCGGTGATTCTTTCGACACTCCGTTGGTGGAGAGCAACGATGCCTGTGCATTCGCATACTTCGAGGATGGAGTGGCGAAATGCGCCATAGAGAAAAGCTTCCGGCGTGGGGAAATCCCTTTCCGGAAGCCGATTTCCTGCTACCTTTACCCGGTAAGAGTGAGCAGGGTGGGAGACTACGAGGCTCTGAATTATGACCATTGGTCGATATGCAAGACCGCCGTGGAAAATGGAAATCGAATGAAATTACCTGTTTATCAGTTTCTTAAAGAACCGCTGATCGCCAAGTATGGTGTTGGATGGTTTGACGAACTGGAGGAGATGGTCGCAGCCCGTTCAAAGACTTGACCAGTCTCCTCCAAAAACTTCTCAGTCGTGTTTGGACTGCAAAACAAAAAAATTATATATTTGCCGTTTGAAATAAAAGAACAGACAATATGAAATTCATCGTATCAAGCGACTTGCTTTATCGCAATTTAAGTGCCATCAGCGGGGTTATGGGGACGAACAGCACCATGCCCATTTTGGACAATTTTTTATTGACTATTGAAGATAACCGCCTCAAACTCACGGCATCTGATCTAGAGTCCACGATGACATCCGTGATAGAGCTGGACAATGTTGAGGGCGAGGGGTCTGTGGCGGTGCCTGCCAAGATCCTTTTGGAGACCTTGAAACTGATGCCGGACATGCCGCTCGTTTTCGCCATCGATATGGAGAACAATATCCTGAAGTTCTCCTCGTCAAATGGTGAATACGGCGCCCCGTGCTTCCCGAGCGATGAATACCCGATAGTGAAACCCATTGAGGATCCCAAGCGCTTTGAGATTCGCGCCTCTGTGCTGCAGCGCGCCATCAGCAAGACGATTTTTGCCACAGGTAATGATGAGTTGCGGCCGAACATGATGGGCGTGCTTTGTGAACTTTCATCCGAGTATGTCACCTTTGTGGCTACAGACGCCCACAAACTGGTGAGATATCATAACTCAGAGGTGAAAACGGAGGAGTTCTCCACCTTTATCCTGCCTAAGAAGCCGATAGCTCACCTCAAGAACATTCTGGCTAACCTTTCCGATGTGGTACATGTGGAATATTCAGAAAACACGCATCATATCCGCTTCTCATTCGGGAACTTCGAGCTTTACTCCTCCCTTAAGGAAGGCAAGTACCCGAACTACGAGTCTGTTATTCCGAAAGAAAACCCCAACGTGTTGACTATCGGGCGTGATGAGTTCCTGAAATCAATCCGGCGTTTGGGCAACTACTCCAGCCAGTCCACTTTCCAGGTACGCCTTTCCTTGTCAGAGGTGGGGCTGAATCTGACCGCTGAAGACATGGACTTCTCTTACAAGGGAGCAGAGAATATCGTGTGCGAGTATCAAGGAGAGCCGATGGAAATCGGATTCAACTCCCGTTTTCTGCGTGAGATGATAGAGAACATCGACGCGGATGCTATCCGGATGTCGTTCTCGAAACCTTCCCGCGCCGCCCTCATAGCCCCCACAGTCCAACATGATGAGAATGAGGATGTGCTGATGCTGATAATGCCGGTCATGTTGAACTATTGATCGTCTGAGAAGTATCAAGGCGTATTGAAATGCAAAGGAGAACCGAGCTGTCGCGGCCGCGAGGCTGAGGAAAGTCCGGGCAACGCAGAGCACCATACTTCCTAACGGGAAGGCGTACGCAAGTGCGACAGAAAGTGCCACAGAAAAGATACCGCCTGGTTCGCCGGGTAAGGGTGAAAACGCGAGGTAAGAGCTCACGTCGCCGTCAGTGATGCCGGCGGAGGTAAACCTTATGGGTTGAAAGACCAAATAAACCGGGGCTTGAGGGCTGCTCGTCCGACCCGGAGGGTAGGTTGATAGAGGCATGCGGCAACGCCTGTCCAAGATAAATGACAGCATAGAACAGAACCCGGCTTACGGGTTCTCCTTTTTTTACCACTTGGGCTTGAAAGCGTTCTCGATGTGCCGTACCTCCTGTTTGCCAGGACCATTTACCACGGAAATGATGTCGAACCGTATCTCTTTGGATATACTCCTGAACTTCGAGAAGTACATTGCCGCGCGAATCAGATGCCGTTGCTTCTGACGGTCCACAAAAACTTCCGGTTCTCCAAAAGTTGTCGCTTTCCGTGTCTTTACTTCAACGAACACGACGTAATCATCCGTTTCCGCTATGATGTCCACTTCCAAGTGTCCGCAGCGCCAATTGCGTTCTAAAATTTTATAACCCTTTTCTAATAAGATAGTTGTGGCGGTTTCTTCGCCAAAAATTCCTTGTAGCTGATTCTCTGTTTTCATTATTGTCTGTTTATTTTGTGAATCATGAAGTAAACGGCTGCAAAAATAATGAAAATTTGAATGCGAATGCGCTTAAAAGAGGGTAAATCTGCGAAAATTCCACTCTGATTTTAACTAATCAAATCCGATTAGTTAATTTTATTTTGTATATTGCTGGTTATCAGGGAATAAAAAATATTCGCAAACACTTGAAAAATATTTTTGAATGTTGTATCTTTGCAAAGATTATATGAGAATGGAGGAGGGGAGTGGACCGTGATTAAACAAAACAAACGATGAAAGAAGATTTTTTACACTATGTATGGCAACATCGCCATTTCGATTTTCTGAAAGTGAAAACGACCGAGGGTCAGCAACTTGACATCATTTTTCCTGGTTATCATAACTATGATGCCGGACCTGACTTTCTCCAGGCAGTGATAGCGGTCGATGGGGTGCGTTGGGTGGGGAGTGTCGAAATCCACTGCCGAAGCTCTGACTGGCGGCGCCATCATCACCAGTTTGACGAAAAGTACAAGTCTGTGATTCTCCATGTGGTTTATGAGCATGACATGGATATACGGCTTAATGACTGCGAGTTAGTGCCGACGCTTGAGTTGCGGGGCCTGATTGCGTCGGGGATGTTGCGTCGCTACGAGTCTCTTATGGGTTTTCATGACGAGTTGCCATGTAGAAGCTATTTGCCAAATATGGGTATGCCGATTCTCCAGAACCAGATGTCCGTGGCTGTCATGGAACGAATGTTGCATCGCCAGAACAGTTTCCGAGGAATTTTGGATAGTGTACATAAGGATTGGAATGAGTTGATATATAGGGTGCTGGCTGTTGGATTCGGTTGCAGGAAGAATGCTAATGGATTCGAGTTGCTTGCGCAGAGCCTTCCCTATAGGGTTGTGCGTGGGCATTTGTCCTCCAAATTGCAGGTGTATGCGTTGATATTCGGGCAAGCCGGGCTTTTGGATGCTGCGGCGGAGGATGACTATGTGGCGATGCTGCGATACGAGTTCGATTATTTGCGTTACAAGTACCAGTTGTCGCCCATCGGGAATTATCAATGGAACTGGTTGCGGCTTCGTCCTCAGAATTTCCCGACTCTTCGGCTCGCACAATTTGCCCAAACGCTTTTCGAGGTGGGGGAGGACTTGCAGGGTGTTGTTTTGCGGTCAGAGGTGAGGCGGATTCGTCGTTGTTTGTCGGTTAATCCCGATGAATATTGGCAATCACACTATCAGTTCTGTAAACCGACCGCACGCCATCCTGCTGCGATGGGGAAGCGGAGTCTTGACACGCTCATCATCAATTCTGTCGCCCCGTTGCGTTTTTTCAATGCCCGTTTCTCGGGGGATGATTCAGGGCAAGAGCTTGCCTTGTCGTTGCTTGAAGAAATTGGTTTTGAGAATAACAGCGTTACGCGTCTGTTTGAGGGGACCGTTTTTCCGCAAAACAGCGCCTGCGATTCGCAGGCGCTGTTGGAGCTTTACGGCAGTTACTGTTCCAGGAAGCGATGCCTCACTTGTAGTGTCGGGGATAAGATTGTGCGTGACTTGCGTGCGCCACCCTGTTAGCGGAACCGGGGCCGCCGGGTTACTTCACCCACACCTCGTCCACAAACAGCCAGGCCTGGGAACCGGCACTGATGTGCCATTCGGGCATCTTGCCGTAGTTCTTGATTTTGATTTTCACGTAGCGGGCGTTTCCCTTGCCGTTGACCGTGAAGTCATCAATGTGTGCGCCGTCGGCTCTTGGAACATCAATGTTCTTTTTGCCGAATAAGGAGTAGTTCTTGCCGTCGTTGGAGACATAGACCTCTATGCCGCGCGGGTAGAAAATCCAGGCACGCTGCTCTTCTAAGCAGCCGGCGCCCACTTCCGTGAATTTCTTGGTTTCGCGCAGGTCGATGACGACTTCGCAGTCTGTGGTGAATCCCTGCCATCCGCCGATGCGATAGTTCACTTTGCCGCGGAGGTTATCGACCAGTCCCGCATCACCGCCGGCATAGTACTGCGGGTCGGGCTTGGTGACGTAGGAGAGGTCCTTGTCGCGGGTGTAACGGATGTAGTGCGCCTCCGCCACTTGGCTGCTCCGCCCTTTGGCATCCACGGCCACCGCTTTTACGGTCATGTCCTTATCGACAAGAATGGATTCGGTGTAGCGGGTGCCCGTCTTGGGCGAGGGCTCGCGGCCGTCGGTGGTGTAGAAGATTACATACTGCTCTTCTGCCATTTTCGGGCCGCTGAGTATGCTGCGTTCGTTCTGAGGGGCGATGCGCACTTTGTTGTCCAGATTCGGTTTCGCGTCCTTCGACTTTCGTTGAAGCCCGTCGTCAATCACTTTCGGCACGCGTAGTGCCACGCGGGTCTGGTCTTGGAAGGAGACCTTGTCGGTGGAGAAGACCGGCACCGGCACGATGCGCATGGCGGGGTCGATGCGCGTCACGGGCTCGTTGTTCTTGCCCCTGCCCCAGGTGTCGCTCGGTTTGTCGCCCAAGGTGAACGCCAGTTCGCCGCCTTTGGCGATTTCATCGTAGGTGATGTAGGAGCGGTCCAGCACCCTGCCGTTCAAGGTGACCGACTGGATGAACGGTTTGTCGTTGTTTCTGCTGATGGTCAGTGTCTTGCCGTTTTCAAGGGTTACGGTTGCCTTGTCGAAGAGCGGGTAGCCGATGATATATTGGTTACTGCCGGGGCAGACGGGGTAGAAGCCCATGGCGCTGAAGACGTACCAGGCCGACATTTGGCCGCAGTCTTCGTTGCCGCAGAGGCCGTCGGGCTTGGAGGTGTAGAGGTTGACGAGGATTTTCTTGACCAGTTGCTGGGTTTTGTCCGGGCGGCCCACGAAGTTGTAGAGGTAGGCAGCGTGATGGCTCGGTTCGTTGCCGTGCGCGTATTGGCCGATGACGCCGGTGATGTCCGCCTGGGCGCGGCCGGCCATTTCGGAGCTGGAGTTGAAGAGACGGTCGAGGAACTGCTCCATATTTTTGGAACCGCCCATCAGGTCGATGTAGGTGTTGAAGTCATGCGGCACGTAGGTGGTGTATTGCCAGCAGTTGGCCTCGGTGAAGAAGTTGTTGACCTCGCGTGGGTTGAACGGGGTCATGAAGCCGCCGTTCATGCGTCCGCGCATGAATCCGTTGGGATCCAGGATGTTCTTGTAGGACTGGGCGCGCTGGATGTATTTGGAGTAAACCTCCTTGTCGCCGATTTCTTTCGCGAACATGGCAATGCACCAGTCGTCGTAAGCGTATTCCAAGGTTTTGGAGACAGACTCGTTCTCCATGTCGCCGGGCACGAAGCCGTATTGGGCGTATTCGGGGCGGCCCAGCCGCTTGAGGTTGGCGGTGGCGACCATCGCCTCCAGCATCTCCTTGGCGGGATAGTCGCGCATCCCCTTCATGTAGGCGTCGAAAATCACAGGCACGGCATGGTAGCCGATCATGCACCATGTCTCGTAGGCCGAGAGCTCCCACATGGGCAGGTAGCCCTGCTGCCGGTACTGGTTCAGGAAGGTGTAGAGAAAGTCCGCGCTGCGTTTCTGGTCGATGATGTTGAGCAGCGGGTGCAAGGCGCGGTAAGTGTCCCACAAGGAGAAGACGGTGTACATCCGGTGCTTCCCGTCCGTCTTGTGCGTCTTCTGGTCCGCGCCGCGATAGCGACCGTCGATGTCGGAATAGAGATAGGGTGATGTAAAACAGTGGTACAGAGCGGTGTAGAAGGTGCGCAGAAACTCCTCATTCTTCGATTCCACCTTGATTTTGCCGAGTTCCTTGTTCCAGGTTTCGGTGGCCTGTTTGTGCACCCGGTCGAAGTTGAAGTCGCGGACTTCGGTCTGGTTGTTGATGGCGCCGTCCATATCCACGGCGGAGATGGCCACTTTCACAACCACGTCCTTGACTTTCTCATCGAAGTAGAGGACGGCCTTGCAGTTTGTGCCTTTTATCTCCTTGACGTTCACGGGTTTGTTGTCTTGGTAATAGACAATTTCCGTCGGGGGCACGGAGGTCTTGAGGGAGAAGGCGCAGTATTGGTCAGGATTCCAAGCATCGGAGCGGCGGAAGCCCACGAGGTCCCTGGCCTTGAGGGTCATGTAGCTCTCTATGGTCTTGTCGCGGTGCTGCAAATCGACGATGATGCCGCGTTTGCCGCTTTTGGCGAAAGTGTAGCGGTGCAGGCCCACGTAGTTGGCGGCGGTCATCTCGGCGGTGATGCCGTTGTCGAACCTTACGGCGTAGTAGCCGGGTTCGGCGGTCTCTTGGTCGTGCGAGAAGGGCAGGGCGTACTTCTCGTTGATGACGGAGGGCTCGCCGAGGAACGGGGTGACAAGGATGTCGCCGTAGTCCTCGCAGCCGGTGCCGTTGAGGTGGGTGTGCGAGAAGCCGTAGATGCGTTTGTCGCTGTAGTGGTAGGCGGAACAGCCGTCCCAGCCCTCTAAGCGGGTGTCGGGGCTGAGCTGGATGGCGCCGAAGGGCAGGATGGCGCCGGGGTAGGTGTGGCCGTGCCCGTCGGTGCCGACGAGCGGGTTGACGTACTGCGACTGCGCAAAGGCGAATGCCGAAGCCGCGATTGCAATCAGAAAGATGGTCAGTTTTTTCATATTTGATTGGGGTTTATTATTTCTTCGTTTTATAATTTCCCTTTGGAGAAGGTTCACTTACATAGCGAGCCAACCGTTGTTCAATATTTTGGTTCTCGAAGTCTATCTCTAAACTGCGCTGATAATGAGGTTTATTTAGATATTTTTTTATGGCATTGGCTACGAAATTAGCTAGATTCACAGGAACAGCGTTACCAATCATCTGTTCTACTGCGGTTTTGTTTCCAACAAACGAGAAATCTTTAGGGAAAGTTTGTATATAACTTCGTTCTATTGTTGTTAACGGTCTTATTCCTTCTTTTGATTTGACAGGATCATTGGTATGAATCTGATAGCCTTCTGGCATGGGACGATTCACTCCTCTTACGGTCGGACTCGGTTCGTCAATGCTGAAAATTCCCCTTCGCGCATAGCTGCGGGGGTGGCGATAGTAATACTCCAAACCGAGAGTGTCTCCGAAATAGTCTCGCAATGTCATTGGCTTATTTGCGAGTCCTTCCATAACAAAGGGATTCATGAAATTATCTGTTTCATGAAGCTTTCCTATCAGAAAGAAACGCTTTCTTTTTTGAGGAACTCCACAAAGGCTGGCATCTAACACAAATTGTGATAAGCCATATCCAGCTTTGTGAAAGATGTCTTTTGCGTCAACCAACTTTTGGGTTTGTGTAATCCTTGCAACATTCTCCATGACAAACCACTTTGGGCGAATTTCGTTGATGATTTTTGCGTAACAGACAGTCAAATCACCTCGACCACCTTCTTCGTTTCTTTTCCCCGCAGACGAAAAGTCTTGGCATGGAGGACCGCCAATAATCATGTCCGGACAATGGTTGCCTATTACTTCTGCACTTTCAGAAATGTTGCTCAAATCAATGTTCCCAGCAGGATGGTCAAAATTTTGCTTGTACACATTTAATGCGGCCTCCCAATTATCATATGCCGCAATAATTTCAAAACCAGCGTTCTGAAAACCAAGACTTAAGCCTCCGCACCCACAAAACAAATCTACAACTTTCATCATCTTTCAAAAATATCAGGACTGTTCACCAATACGGCATCAAAGCGGCGTTCAGGACTAAGCAAATCTTGTCCACCGCCCAATATAATGTTCTTGATCTCATATTTTGACACCCTTGGCTTGAGTAATTCAGGGCTGTCCAAAAAAGCATGCGATTTCGTGCCCGGAAGTGCAAAAGCCTTGTCGTTAGCAAGATTGTATGATTGCAGACGAATGATGCGTTTGTAATCAAATGTGTCGTACGTCACATAATCCAGCAGCATTTTATATATCCAAATTATGGTACGATGAAAACGATTGATCTTCTGAATATTGGTGGAATCTTCCGTACAACACATTTGGATGACCGCCAAGTTTGACCAAACAAACACATCAAGGCAATCCTCTTTCAAACGCATCTTGTTTCCTTCTGTTTTCCAGATTGGTTGAAGAATCAACGGCTTTTGCTTCTCAACCATATCGGAAGAAATCGAAAGCACTGCGGAAAGTATCTTCTGGTAGTGAGGTAGCACCTCGTCAATCTCTTCCCAATGATTAATTTGCGGAACACAACGCAACAGCGTTCTCAGTCGATCTTTTCCATCAAGTGTATTGTAATTCGCGCAAATACTGCACACCAAGAAACAAATGGTGGGAGGTCTCATTACGATTTCAGTGCCCCAGAAAGATTCGTCAAAGGACTTTGTCGTGTTGTCAGGTAGAGCCGTCAGCTTAACCTCTAAGCCGGAGAGAACATTATCAGAGTTGACGTTCATCATCACAAGGTCGATTTTTTCCCGTTCACCTTGATAAAACTTTTCGTATGGAGCAAATCCAGCCTCGAAATTGTAATAGGCATCCTCGCAAAGAGGATCTATACCAAAGAGATCGTCGGATTTTATTTTATCATGAACAACGGTGTTGTCCCCTTTTGTTTTAATGTAAACAGGAAAGAGGTCTCTCGAATACATATAGGCCGCCAAGGATGCCGGGAAAGAACTGTTGAACTGGTTCTTTCCCCAGCATTCCGGTTTGGAATAGTCTCTGCTCGAGTGTCTCTGGCCAAAAAGGCCTGGTTGAATGTCGTTTTTTACCATATTGACTCAGATAGTTTACGGCAACCATTGCATTCTTAATTCCTAATTCTTCGCCACTTTCGCTGTCACGAAGCACAGATAGCACAGACAGCAGAGCGGCACGAGGAAAGCGTAGCGGATGCCGATGCCCGCCATGGCGCCCGTGAGCAGCGGCACGATGGCGGCGCCCACGATGGCCGTGGTCATCAGGCCCGAAATCTCGTTCGACATCTCCGGCTTGTGATCGACGCAGATGGAGAAGACCAACGGGAAGATGTTGGCGAAGCCCACGCCGATGAGGATGAAGCTCAGCCACGTGGTGAAGGCGTTGTAGGGCAGGAACAGCAGCAGATTGCCGAGGATGGAGATCGCCACCGTGATGCCGAGGAATTTTTTCGCGCTCATCTTCTGCAAGATGACGCCGCCGAGGAAACGGCCCACAAACAGGGAGATGATCAGCACGATGTTGCCCATGGCCGGGGTCACGCTCGTGTTTTCGCTCAGAATCGACGGGATGCGGTTGAACATCGAGGCTTCCGCGCCGCAGTAGAAGAAGATGGCGAGGAACATCATCAGGATGAACGGGTCGCCCAAGGCGCGGATACAGTTGCCCAGGGTGGTCGGCTTCTCGTCCGACTTGCTGACGTTGTCGGGCACGAACACCACGACCATGACGAGCGTGACGAGCAGCACTGCCGCGAATATCGGGAAGAGGATGCGGAAGCCCATGTCGATGGTTTCGCCGCCCTCGGGGGTGAACGAGAACCAGCCGTATTTCATCAGCGAGGTGCCGATGAGCACCAGAATCAGCGATGTGGAGAGCGTGCCGATGGCCTTCAGCGACTGCGCGAAGGAGAGCATGCTGGAATACTTGCCTTCATCGGAGACATCGCGGATCAGCGGGTTGCCGGAGACCTGCAGGATGGTGGCGCCCGCGCCCATCAGCAGCACTGCCAAGAGGATGACCGGGAAGTTGAAGGCGAGGATGGGCAGCACCGCGCCGGCGAGGAAGAGGACAAGTCCGATGGTGAGCATCTTCTTCTTGCCGATCTTCGACTGCCACACGCCGGTGGGCACCGACAGCACGCCGAACATGATCATGCCCGAGAGGGAGACTAACGATGCGGTGAAAGGGGAGACGTTGAAAGCTTTCTCCACCACGGAGACCAGCTGGCCGGCGGCATCGCCGAAGCCCATGGCCAGGAACACGAAAAACACCGAAATAAGGGATAACTGTTTTTTCATATACAATGGTTTATATTTTAATACCTTAAAAAACGAGGTCGCAAAAATACAAAATAATTGGTATGTCCTAACACAGGAAACAATCCAAGAATACAAATAAATCCTATTTTCGCACCTCAAAAAAAAAGTATAGAAATAATTGTATATATTTGATAATTAGATAGATGGGAAATTCAGAAAATCCAAAACCCGACCGTATCCTTGTCCGTGGCGCCCGGGTGCATAACCTCAAGAACATCAATGTGGAAGTCCCGCTGCACAAAATTGTGGCTGTGGCGGGGGTGTCCGGTTCCGGCAAGTCGTCGCTGGCGTTGGGGGTGCTTTATGCCGAAGGCTCGCGCCGCTATCTTGAGTCGCTCTCGACCTACACGCGCCGCCGCATGACCCAAGCCGCGAAGGCCGATGTCGATGAAATCCTCTATGTCCCGGCCGCCCTGGCCCTTCATCAGCGGCCCGGTGTGCCTGGTATCCGCTCGACGTTCGGTACTGGAACGGAACTTCTGAACAGCCTGCGTCTTATGTATTCAAGGTTGGCAGAACACCGTTGTCCGAACGGGCATTATCTGCCTCCCTCGCTTGCCGTAGCCGCCGGCCAGGAGTGCGTCTGCCCGGAATGCGGCGCACACTTCTACGCTCCCGGAGCCGAAGAGCTGGCTTTCAATAGCCAGGGCGCGTGCCGCAGATGCGGGGGGACCGGCACAGTACGCACCGTGGACAGGAACACTCTCGTGCCTGACGAGTCGCTCAGCATCGACCAAGGGGCAGTGGCCCCATGGAACAGCCTCATGTGGTCGCTCATGACTGACGTCTGCCGCGCCATGGGGGTGCGTACCGATGTTCCGTTTTCTGAACTCTCTGACAAAGAGAAGGATATCGTCTATAACGGACCTGCCGAGAAGAAACATATCTTCTACAAGTCGAAAAATTCAAACGTGGCGGGCGAAATGGACTTCACCTATTTCAACGCCACCTACACGGTGGAGAATGCCCTGTCGAAGGTGACTGACGAGAAGGGAATGAAGCGGGTGGAGAAGTTTCTGAAGGAGGACATTTGCCCCGACTGCCAAGGCACGCGTCTGTCGGAGGGCGCTCGCGCCCCGAAACTGCGTGGCATTGGACTTGACGACGCCTGCCGGATGACACTTGCGCAGCTCACCGAGTGGGTCAACGGCGTTCCGTCCTCGCTGCCCGAGGAGATGCGCCCCATGGCCGAGAGCATCTGCGAGTCTTTCCGCTCTTCCGCCAAACGGTTGATGGATTTGGGACTGGGCTACCTCACGCTTGACCGTGCCGCCTCCACACTCTCCACGGGAGAACGTCAGCGAATGCAGCTCGCCCGCGCTGTTCGCAACCGCACCACCGGAGTGCTTTACGTCCTCGACGAGCCGTCCATCGGGTTGCATCCCTCCAACATTGTGGGCCTCAACGGCGTGATGCACGACCTTGTGGCTGACGGAAACTCGGTGTTGCTCGTCGATCACGACACGCAGATTCTTCGGGAAGCGGACTGGCTCATCGAGCTGGGTCCCGACGCGGGTGCGAAGGGCGGCCATGTCATCGCCGAGGGCAGCATTCAGGACATCATCCGCAACAGTGCTTCCCGCATCGGGCCGTTTCTCTCGACCGAAAACGTTCACGGGTTGAGCGAGCCTGACAAGGACCGCCTGTTCGAGTTTGGCAATATTCATCTTTCCACGAAAAAGATACACACGGTGAAACCGTTGGATGTCGACATTCCCAAAGGGCGTCTTACGGTGGTGACAGGTGTTTCCGGTTCCGGCAAAACGACCCTGATATTGGAAAGCCTTGTACCCGCATTGGAGGCGTTAACTCGCAGGAAACAGATGCCTGACCACGTCACCGACATCGTCGCTGAAGGCATAGAGCACGTGAAGCTCATCGACGCCACGCCCATAGGCATCAACATCCGCTCCACCGTGGCCACCTACGCCAACGTCCATGACGAACTACGTAAACTCTATGCCCGCACTCCCGATGCCAAGCGGCTCGGCTTCAAGGCCGGCGACTTCTCCTACAACACCGGTGACCTGCGCTGTCCCGTCTGCGACGGCACAGGAGCCATCAGTCTTGACGTGCAGTTCCTTCCCGACGTGGATATCCCATGTCCCGAGTGCAGGGGGTCGCGTTATGCGAAAGCTGCCTACACTGTGCGTCACACCAACAAACGCGGAGAGACTCGCTCGTTGCCTGAGTTGATGGACATGGATGTGAGTTCCGCGCTGGGGTTCTGTCAGGAAATGAAGACGGTGTCTCCGAAATTGGAAGTGTTGCAAAGTCTTGGACTTGGTTACCTCACGCTCGGCGAGGAGACCCCGAGCTTGTCGGGGGGCGAGGCGCAACGGCTGAAGTTGGCTACGGAGATGGGACGCTTGCAACACGACTCGGTGTTCGTGTTCGATGAGCCTACCATCGGGCTGCACCCTTTGGACGTGCGCACGCTGCTGCAAGTTTTCGACACGTTGATCAAGAACGGGGCCACGGTCATCGTTATTGAACACGACCTTGATGTGATCCGCGCCGCCGACTACATCGTCGATATGGGGCCGGGCGGTGGCGAGGACGGCGGCCGGATCGTGGCCACCGGCACCCCCCGGGAAATTGCCGACAACCGCGAAAGCGAGACGGGAAGATTCTTGGAAACAGGTGCCTAACTTGAATGACAGGGCTTCATTGCCCGCTGATCACAATCCTCCGGTCTTTCGCCGCTTTCAGCCCGAACACCGTTTCCCGCACTTCGTCTGTTTCAAACGTGTGATTTACAGCCCCTTCCGGATGCGTCTGCAATTGTAGTCCGGGCTTCTCTCCCGACAGGTACGGGGAAAGTCGGCCATTGTCGGCTTTGCGTAAGTAATTCAGCAAACTGATGATTCTCCGTGAGGACAGGTGTTTGTTGTATTGGCTGTTGTGTAGTGGGCTGGCGAACCCTCTCACAACCAGGCTCACAGAGTCGCCGTTTTCCAAAGCCTCCGTAAGGTATTGTTGCAGCATGAGCAGCCGGGTGTAGCCGGTCCGGACCGAATCGCGCAGAAACCCTGCCATGGCATACATCGCCCTGCGTTGCTCCTCGCCTGTCAGACCCTGTCCTGTTTTATGTATATAGTATTGGATATCGTTAATATACGCATTGTATAATTCCAGATAATCCATGTCTGTGGTGTCTGATTTCGACTGGGGGTCGGGGCTGTCGTTCTGGAAGTAGAGCGTGATAGGCAAAACCGAAGCGATTTTCTCGTGAATGTCAGGCTTTTCCGTTGCTGTGTCGGGCGTGACTTTTTCGGGTCGCGACCACTCGACAAGGAAAATGTCGTTGCAGCAGGTGTCGTCGTTCACCATGTCACGATAAGGTCTGTTCGAGGAGAGGAAAGCACTTGCACCATTTTGATTCACAGTGAAATAAAAGTCGTTGTATTCCGAATTGAATGGGCGCGGCAGGAGCTTTGGGGCGCTCCATCTCCCCAGGGCACCTTCACTGCAGAAAATGTCGTAATCTCCAAATCCGTCTCTTTCGTCGGTGCTGAAATATAGTATGTTACGTTCTTTGTCATAGAACGGGGTCATTTCGTTCCCTTCTGTGTTGATTTTCGGCCCGAGATTCACAGGGGTCTGGAAATGGCCATTTTGCAGAATCGAATACCAGATGTCGGTTTTCCCATAGCCGCCGGGACGGTCGGATGAGAAGTAAAGTATTTCAAAATCAGCAGTTTGTAATAAAAACGGCTGCATGGAGGAGTGCCCTTTGGCATTGATGGTCGCAGGGAGTGGCTTTGGTTTCTTCCAAGCCCCATTCTCCTTTTCGGAAAGCCAAAGGGAGCAAAGAAGGTCGCCTTCGCCGGCGCGGACGCATCGGGTCAGAATCATCCGCTGTCCGTTTTCGCTAAGACAGAAGTTGCTGTTGAAATATTTGGGATTGTTGATGATAGACGGCAATGCTTTCGGGGCGGAGAACTGGGTTTGGGGTAGGGCTTCCGATTCGTAAAGGTAGCAGTACCAGTTGGTCTCAAAAAAGTGTTCCACGTCTTCAGCTGCATCGTTTCGCATGGCGGTGAACAGGAAGGAGGAGTCGGGCAGCATCCGGCAGGCAAATTCAGAAAAGGTGGTGTTCACCGACGAGGGCAGCGGCTTAATTGTCGCGATGATGGAATCCGAAGTGGGCAAGACAGGCGCATCAAGGTTCTGCGCCCTCGTCGGAGAGCTTGACGATAGCACAAGAACCGTGATCCACAAAATGAGCGACCTATATCGTAGCCCTCTCCTCATCAAAACCTCCATAACCCATAACCTATAACCCATAACCATCATTCTTACATAATATCATAAGGACAAGGTTCTTTCCCGATTCGGGTGATTGTGCGTTTTCTGAAGATGTAGGAGATGGCGATTTCCATGCCGCCGCGCCCGTGCGTGGCGACGACAAACGGCGACACGTTCACGTCGTAGGCGATGGAGAATCGGAGGTTCTGCCAGCTCACGAACCCGTTGAGGACCAAGGCGTCGTTCCAGCGGTAGAGGAGTCCGCCCCCTAAGGAGAACAAGGTGGTGTAACTGTTCTTCTTCTTGAAGTATTCCACATTGCATCCTGCCAGATATTCGCTGAACTTACGCTGCCAGGAAGCATAAACCATAGGGGAGAGTGAGAGGTTCCGGTTGAGGGCGATTTGGGAGAAGAAGTAGGCGGTGTATCGTATGGGCAGTTGGGCGTTGCTTTCCCCGAAGCCGTAAAAGGGGCGGTTCAGGTGGGAGGCACTCACCGAAAGCCGGAAGAGGGTGTTCCGGTTGGGCAGGTAACCCCAGAACGCGCCCACGCCAAAGTCGGCGTACCATCTCTGGATGTTCTCGAAGCTTTCGCCTGCGGGGAGGCTCGGGTAGAAAACACCATTGGCGAACTGGTTGTCCCAGGTGCTTAAGTCCAAGTCAAACTGATTGTTGACGACCCCGGCGTAAACCCCTATACCTAACTTGTGACGGCTGGACCGGCCGATGTTCTTGATATAGGACAAAGATAGGGTGGCTTGTGCGGAACGGTAGTTTACGTCGCCGGATTTGTCCCCGTTGAAGGTGATGCCTATGCCGAGCAGCTCCTGTCTGCGGTTGTTTTTGTAAACGGCGCCGTCGACTTCGGCCCCTATGGTCAGGAACGGTTTCGTCACGGACATCCATTGCGAGCGCATGATGACGCTGCCGCGGACCACGCCGTCGAAGGCGGCCGTCAAAGCGGGGTTCAAGCCGGTCGGATTTGCGTAAAATTGGGAGAAGTGATAGTCCTGGGCTTTAAGGAAAGGGTTGAAGACGCACCATACGAGAACCCAGACGGCGAAAAAATTGCCGAGGCCGGGGTGTCTTGCCGCATTGTGATGAGGGTTTGCCATTTCCGAAATAATGTCGCAAAAGTAAAAAAAAATGCGGTGCAAGCGGTTTCAATATTTGTACTTTTCGTTCCAGCAATTCCTCAGGTAGCGTCGGAGCTCGTTTTCACGCGGGTTGTTTTGTGGGTCATATAGCTTGGTGCCGGCGATTTGTTCGGGGAGGAATTCCTGGTTCACAAAATTGTGCTCGAAGTCGTGGGCGTATTGGTATCCTTTGTGGTAGCCCAGCTCTTTCATGAGCTTGGTGGGGGCGTTGCGGATATGAAGAGGCACGGGCAGGTCGCCGGTTTGCCTGATGAGGGCGTAGGCGTTGTCGATGGCCATGTAGGAGGCGTTGCTTTTGGGTGAACTGGCCAGGTATATCGCCGTTTGTGACAATACGATACGCGCTTCCGGCATCCCGATGACGTTGACCGCCTGGAAGCAGTTGTTGGCCAAGAGCAGGGCGTTCGGGTTGGCGTTCCCGATGTCTTCGGAGGCCAGGATGACCATGCGGCGGGCGATGAAGAGCGGGTCCTCGCCGGCGATGAGCATGCGGGCCATCCAATAGACGGCGGCGTTGGGGTCGCTGCCCCGCATCGACTTGATGAAGGCCGAAATGATGTCGTAGTGCTGTTCGCCCTGTTTGTCGTAGCGGGCGAGGTTCTGCTGGATGACGTGCACGACCCGTTCGTGCGTGAGGGTGACCACACCGTCTGCGGGGGGCGTCATCCACGTTACCAGTTCGATGGCGTTCAACAGCTTGCGCGCGTCGCCGCCTGAGATGCGAAGCAGTGCCTCGGTGTCCTCCAACTTGATTTTGCAGTTCATCTGGCTCTCAAGATGCCGGACGGCCGTCTGCAGGAGCTTTTCGAGGTCTTCCTTGGACAGTTCCTGCAGCACATAGACTTGGCAGCGGGAGAGTAGCGGGGAGATGACCTCAAAGGAGGGGTTCTCGGTGGTGGCTCCGATGAGGGTGACCACGCCCTGCTCCACGGCGCCGAGCAGAGAGTCTTGCTGCGACTTGGAAAACCGGTGGATTTCGTCAATGAAAAGGATGCAGCGGCGGTCGGACTTCCGGGCTTTGTCGATGACCTCGCGGATGTCTTTCACCCCGCTGCTGATGGCACTGAGGGTAAAGAACTCCGCGTCGATGGACTGCGCGATGAGGAGGGCGAGGGTGGTCTTGCCCACGCCGGGCGGCCCCCAAAAGATCATCGACTGGATGTTCCCGCTCTCGATGGCTGTGCGCAGCACGGCCCCCTTGCCCATCAGGTGCTCTTGACCGATGTAGCCTTCAATGGAGTGGGGGCGGAGGGTCTCCGCAAGTGGCTGTCTCTGCATAACATGAATTTGATTTTGACCGCGCAAAAATATACAAATTACCGATACGCGCAACGAGGAAAGGAGTGCCATGCGAGAAAAAAATACACTGTCAGGAGCAATGTATCCAAATAAATGCTACTTTTGCCCATCCTTTTTAGGATGCGGCGGATTTTGACGTGTGGACGCCAATCGCTATTGATCTTTGAACCAATAATTATTCACCAAAATAAAAGCATTATGACAAAAAAATTATTCGCTGAAATGATCGGAACGTTCGTTCTCACCCTGCTGGGCTGCGGAACGGCCATGTTCTTGGGTTGTGCCACCCCTGCAGGTGTTGTGGGCACGGCTGTCGCATTCGGTCTCACCGTGGTTGCCATGGCCTACACCATCGGCGGCATTACGGGCTGTCACATCAACCCGGCCATCACGTTCGCCGTGGCGCTTTCCGGTCGTATGACCTGGAAAGAGGCTTGTATCTATTGGATCGGCCAGTTCATCGGCGGCATTATCGCCGGTGCCTGCCTGTTGGCGCTTGTCAACATCGTGACGCCCAGCGCTGAAGGCATCGCCGAAGGCATGATGGGACTCGGCACTAACGGCGTGGCCAATGCCGGCGGTGTCTGGGGCGCTTGCCTCGTGGAGATCATCGCCACCTTCATCTTCGTGCTCGTGGTTCTCGGCACCACCGACAGCAAGCTCGGCGCGGGCAACCTCGCCGGCCTCGCCATCGGCCTGACTCTGATCCTCGTGCACCTCGTCTGCATCAACCTCACCGGCACCTCCGTCAACCCGGCCCGTTCCTTCGGACCCGCGTTGTTCGCCGGCGGCCAGGCTCTCGCCGACGTGTGGGTGTTCATCGTGGCCCCCATGATCGGAGCCGCCCTCTCCGCCCTCGTGTGGAAAGGCCTCGCCTGCAACAAGGAGTAATCCCGACATTTGTCGGTTTTCCCCATCGGTAGAGACGCAAAATTTTGCGTCTCTACTGTTTTATGAGGAATGTTGATTTGAATATGACGGTCTGCGTTAATTTTCTATTTTTGCGGTCTGTTTTCAAATAGAGGAAATCATGGGAAAAGAGAACCGGAAATTAAGTTGGGAAGAACTTGAAACCCAATACCGGAAGCGGATCAAGCGGCTGCACAGGACGAACAGTGTGATTTTCTGGGTGACGCTGGCCTTGGCCGTGACAAATGTGGGGATGCTGCTCGTCCGGGGCAACAACACGTGGGAGGAAATCGTCTTCCGTGGCGGTCAGTATTTGGCCATGCTGTTGATACTGAAGGCGCCGAGCTTTTTGCGGAAGCGGTTCAAGGTGGATGTGCCCGCCGCCCTGTCGGTGGTCATCCTGCTCTTCGCCTTCTCCGCCTTAGTGCTCGGCGACGGCCTCGACTTCTACGGCCGATTCACCTGGTGGGACTCTGTGCTGCACGGCTTCTCAGGCGTTATCCTGTCGTTTGTGGCGTTGTGGCTGATTCACGTCATCATGGCGGGTAACGACAAGTATATCTATTTCAACAAATACTTTCTCGTCCTCTTCTTGGTGATGTTCTCCCTCGGCATGGGAGCCTGCTGGGAAATCGTGGAATACACCTACGACAGTCTCAGCGGCACGAATACGCAGCAGTTCATGGCATCGACCACCGGCTCCATCTTCACTGCGGAGGATATCCCTTTGTGCGGACACGACGCGCTGCGCGACACGATGACGGACCTGGTCCTCGACCTTTGCGGTGCCTTTGCGGTGTCTGTTTACGGCTTTATACAGCACAACCGGCTGAAAGAACGCTATGCCTTTGCGGTCAGGTTGATGGAGATTGACCGGGAGGAGATGGGGGAAGGGAAGAATTAGGAATTAGGAATTAGGAATTAGGAATGCCGGTTGAAAAAAAGAGAAAGAAAACCTCTTTTTTGACTTGAAAAAATTGTAATTTTGCCGTCGAATATTTCAATTATCGAATTATGAAGAAAACCCTTTTTGCAGTTGGTGTTATGTGCGGGCTTACCTTGATGCTCGCCGGTTGTAAAACGAAATTCGACACACAAGCGTTGAACTCCTTGACATCTTTGTCGCAGATTACCCCGGCTGATATCAAGACCCAGCCGTTGGCCATTGCGGATTCCGTGAAAAAAGACGGGATTGTCGGTGCCGTCGTCATTCAGGCTGATTTTCCGGAAGAAGGCAACTTTTTCGTAATCAATAATATACGGGAGTGGATGTCGGAACAGTTGGGCGGTACCTATGAGGGTGTCCCTGAAAACGGGCAGCGGATGTTCGACCATTACAAGCGTGCCGTTCTCGCCGATTTCCAGCAGAACATCATCCCAGACATGCCCAAGATGGAAGGGATGGAGTGCCATAAGACCATGAAGTTCGAGAAAATGCATGAGACGGAACGCTATGTGACGTATCTCTACACCCAAGAAGGCTATGCCGGCGGTGCGCATGGTTGGTATCTGCTTCAGGGACAGACGTTCCGAAAGTCCGATGGCCGCCGGATAGATTATGACATCTTCCGCACAGAGTTGATGGATGAGTTGGCGGATTTGGTCAAGGACAACATTTTCGCGCAATATTTCGACTCCGACAAGAAACTTTTCGAGGACGGCCTCACATTGGAGAATAACGATTTCTTCCCGCTGCCGGAGACTGCCCCCATTTTCCGCGAGGACGGTGTGGAGTTCATCTACCAACAGTATGAGATTTCCTGCTACGCGGCTGGACTGCCCGCCTGCGTTGTCCCCTACGAACTCATTGAGCCGTTCCTGACCCAGGCTGGCCGGTGGTTGGTCAATGCCGGACAAATGGCGGAGAATTAGGACTGTTGCCTACTTCATATACCATTCCTTGAATTCGGGAACGCGCGACTTGCTGATGGTGACCTCATCGGAAACCCCAACGCATAGCGTGAGGCGAAGCTTACCGCCGAACCAGACGGTGATGTCCTTGATGGCCTTGTGCGCCACCACGAACTGGCGATTGACCCGGAAGAAAAGTGCCGGATCCACTTGTTCGGCAATCACATCCAAAGGTTTCCCCATCACCACGGTTTTCCCTGAAAAGGTCACTGCCCGCGACACCTTGTCTTCTATGTAGAAGCAGGCTATTTCGTTGGTTGCCAAGGGAACAAGTTTGTCCTTGATGGGAATCAGGAAATAGGATGGGTAATGGCGCGATTGGTGGTTGAACATTTCAATGAGTGTGTCAAGTTTCTGATTTTCAGAAGTAACGGATTTGCCTTCAGAAAGTGTCGCCCACTTGTCCAGCGCCTTTTGCAAATCCTCTTTCCCGATAGGCTTGAGCAGATAGTCGATGCTGTTCACTTTGAAGGCCTGCAGGGCGTATTGGTCGTAGGCGGTGGTGAAGACAATCGGGCAGGGGAATGTGATTTTGTCGAAAATGCGGAAGGCGTTGCCGTCGGCAAGATGGATGTCCATGAACACCAAGTCAGGGAAAGGATGTGTGGCGAACCACTCCACCGTGTCTTCCACAGACTGCAAAACCTGCTCCACGATGGCTTCAGGCGACACTTCGCCGAGCAAACTGGTGAGCTTCTGCGCCGCAATGGCTTCGTCTTCAATGATTACGACTTTTTTCATAGGTTATTGGTTATTGACATTTGATATTTCTTCGCCGTGGTTGGAGAGGATGCTTTCCGCTTTTTGGGCGGGGATGAGCGGGATTTCCACGCAGAACACCGTTCCGTCGTTCCGTATGGAGATGTGCTCGTCGGCAATCAGCTCGTAGCGTTTGTCCATGTTGGAAAGCCCGATGCCTTCAGAGGCGGAGTCATCCTCTTTGGCGCATATGGGATTGCTGATACACAGGCTGTTATGGTCTGTGGCCTCAATGGTGATCGTCAGCGGATGACGGTTGCTGATGATGTTGTGCTTGATGGCGTTCTCTACAAGGAGCTGTACGCTGATGGGGATCACGAAATAACCCTTCTCCACCTCTTTTAGGTTCTGGATGACAGATAGATTCTCCCCGTATCGGATCTTCATCATGTAGAGGTATGCATTGGTGAAGGCCAGTTCGTCGGGCAGGGGGACAAGTTTGTTCTGTTGGATGGTGTAGCGGTAAGTGGAGGCTAACTGCATCAGGTACTGTTGCGCCTTGTCGTCATCGGTGCCAATCAACCCGCTCAACGTGTTCAGGGAGTTGAAGAGGAAGTGCGGGTCTAATTGGCTCTCGAGGGTCTCGTAACGGATAAGCAGGTTCTCGGACTGTAGCCGTTCGTTCTCCATCTCCATCTGATGCCGGCGGCTGAGCAGGTAAATCAGCACTGTAATCATGATGGTGGTTACTGCTATTAAGCTGTCTTTTAGTACGTTACTTCCTATGTGTTCCCAGAGTAGCCCTTCATACATCTGGTTTTTCACCCAATTGGAGATCAGGGAGAACGAGGCTGCGATGGTCAGCGCGCCTATAGTGGCCAGCACGAAGCGCCATGTCACGCTGATGTGGCTTTTGATGATGCTGAAGACGTACAGGAAAAGCAGGAAGAAGAGGGCGCAGTTCAGTGAGAGGGTCAGTACGAAGTGGAAATCAGGAGACAATGTCCAGGTCTGCGTGTTCAGCTTGCCCAGCAACATGATGACTGTCAGGATGATGCCGGTTGGAATGGACATGTAGAGCGCATTCCGCACAGTGAAAGGCGTGAATATCCGCAGTGGTTTCAGCGATTCGAGGCTTTTTTTCTTCAAAATCACGGGTGTCATGGCGATAGCAGATTTCAATTGTTCTTTGTTTAGCATGTAACGTTTTTATTGCCAGTGTTTTGTTTTTTATATTCAACATGGCAAAAATAGGCTTTTTTAGATTATGTCCGTCAGTTTCGCGGACTTTTTCAGCCGTTCATGCAGGAAGAATAGGCGATAGAGGAGGCAGGACGTCAGGAAATAGGTGCCGGCCTGGATCCACAGCATGAGGTACTCGAAGCGGACTTGTCGGAGTTCCGCCCCCATGGAGTTGATGCGGACAAAACCCTGGATGCCGTGGGTGGAGGGGAACAAGTAGGAGAAGAAACGCCAGAAAGCAGGCATGTTGGAGCGCGGCCACACGACGCCCGACAGAAAGAGCAGGATGACGCTGAAGAAGATGCAGGTGAGCACCACGGTGTCGCGTTCGCGGACGAAGGCTCCGACGGTCATGCTGAAGGATATGGTGGCCAACAGGAAGGGGAGAAGGAAGAGGCAAAGGTCGCCGAGGCGGCCGATGTGGGGCAACCCGAACACGCGAGGCAACAACACTAAATCGATGGCCACCAACGGGATGTAAAGCATGGAGTAGGCTATGGAGCGGCCGATGACGACCCGGTAGACACTGCGGTTACGAAGCCGTTCCGGGATGACAGCCACCGTCTGTCCCTCCTCGCGGATGGTACCCGACAGGATGCAGATGCCGAGGAACAGCGTCTGGTGGATGACTAACGCGAGCAGTGCCGGCACGAGGAAACTGGTGAAACCGCCCGCCGGGGAGAAGAGCTTCACATCGTCGTAAGGGATGGCCGTGATCATCTCCTCCGCGCCCGCACCTGTTGTGCCAGCCATGGCGTAGCGTTCGAGTTGTATCTGCTTCATCTCGTCAAGCATCACGCTGCTGGCGCCCGTGAACACGCTGCGGTAGTACAGGAAGCTGCTCATGTCGCAGAACAGGCAGAGACGGGCTTGCTCACCGATGACGAGCTGGTTGTTGTACTCTTTCGGGAAATAGACGATGCCGTTGATTTTGCGTTGCCGCATCAGGGCTTCGGCCTCCTCAAGGGTTCTGCAGCAAAAATCGACATTCACCTCTGGGGTGGCGTCCATCTTGCGGATGAAGCGGCGGCTCGGCTCGCTCTGTGAGTCGTCAACGACCGCCACAGGGAGGTTACGCACGAGCTCATATTTGTAGATGGCTCCGAAAATCAGCGGATAGAGGAGCGTGGCCACGAAGAAAATCAGCATCACGCCGCCGTCTGTGAAGATGCGGTGAAGCTCCAGGGTGAACACCTCGAAAATGTCCTGCAAACCTGAATATATATTGTTAAGTGTCTGTTTCATCATTATACTGATTGTTTGTTGTTGGATACTGACGGGACGCACCCCTCGTCGCCGACGCTCTGGCGCATGAGCAGCAGCCCGCCGACTAAACCCGGGACGAGGAACAGCAGCAGCAGACAGATGTGGGGCCAGTAGTCTGCCAGCGTTCCTCCGAAAAGGGCTGTCTTGGCGTACGCAAGATAATGGTGGCGAAGCGGGAATATGTAGCTAAGGGCCTGCAGTGCGGGGGGCATGCTGTCGACGGGGTAGGAGAACCCGGCCATGGAGAAAGAGAGCATACCGTAGATTCCGCCGATGCTGACGGCCAGGTGCTGGTCGGGGATGAGGCCAGCGATAAAGACCCCCATGGACTGCATCGCCAGGATGAACAGCAACATGGTGGCCGACAGGGCGAGGAAGCTGCCTCGGCACACGAAGTGGCAGAAGCCGAACATCACGATATTGCCCACGACGCCTAACAGGGTGAACCAGAAAGTATAGGGAAGGAGTTTGCCGAGGAGGGCGCAGAGCATGTCGCCGTCGGCGGAAGCAATCCAAAGCCGGTAGGTGTTGTGCTTCAGTTCGTTGGTTGTCATGTATATGGTGAACAGAAGGGCCATCACTCCGATGATGCCGGGAAGCATCGTGGTGAGGACGTAGGGGAGGTAGCTTCCCCACGGGTTGCTGATGAGGTGCGTGTCGATTTCCACAGGCTGAAGCATCCCCATGATTTGCGACTCGGCAAGCCCTTTCTTGCGCAGCACTTCGCGCTGCACGGCGGCGGAGGCCAGCTTCCCGATGGTGCTGAGCGTCTTGTAGCTGAGTGTTCCGGACAGGAGGTAGGCGTTGTTGCTGTAGAGAGCGATGTGAGGTGTTTTGAAGTCGAGCAGTTCTGAGTATGTTCCGGCGGGGATTTCCAGGAACGCGAATATTTCCTGACGCTGCATGGCCTCGCGGGCTTCGCGGTGGGTGTCGTATATGGCCACCACATCGACCCCCTGCGTGGCGTTCAGCTCGTGGCACAGCCGCCGAGACAGGTAGCTGCCGTCGTGGTCTACCACCGCGATGGGTAGATTCTCGGGTTGCCCTTCGTGCATGAAAGTCAGGAAGAAGACATAGCTGAACAGGATTCCGGCAGTCAGCAGAATCATATAGCGCGGATGATGCCGCAACATCCGGAGTTCCCGGCAGAGGGTGTTCAAAATCCTTTTCATGATGACGGCGCAAAAGGGTTAGTGTTGTTTGAGGATGACGGTCATGCCGGGACGCATGCCCTGGATGTTGTCCACAGGCACGATTTTCACATCGAAGCTTTTCACGTCATACTGTCCGTTGGTCTTCGTGGCGCGCCATGTGGCGTAGGAGGCCATGGCGCGGAGGCTCGTGACCTTGGCCTTGTAGGTCTGCTTGCCCAACGCCGGAATCTGCACTTCGACATCTTGGCCGACGGACAGCCCCTGGAGCAGGTCCTCTCGTACACTGAAGGTGAACCAGACGTCGCTCATGTCGAGGATAGACATCACAGGTGAACCGGTCCCCACTAACTCGGAGCGTTTGGGGTAGATTTCCACCACCTCGCCGTCGCACGGGGCAACGAGGAAACGGTCGTGGATATAAGCTTCCACTTCGGAGACCGCGCCGGAAGCCTGCATGACCAGGGCGCTGGCGGCAATCTTGTCCTCGTTTTGGGCTCCCTCCTTCGCCATCTCGTACTGCTCTTTGGCCGCGTTGGCCGTGGCTACGGCCGCTTTGTATTGGGCTTCGGCCTCGTCGCGCTTCTGGGCGGAGACTACGTTCTTCTTGTAGAGGGCTTGCACGCGGTCGTAGGACTTCTTGGCGATGTCCACACCAGCCTGCGCTTTCTGCCACATCTCGTATGCGGAGGCGACCTGTTGCTGTCGGGCGCCGTTGGCGGCCTTGCTGCTCTGGGCGCTCGCCGCCGTGCGCGCCGCTTTCGCCTGAGCTAATTTGGCGTCCACCTCTGGGCTGCTGATGAAAGCCAGTGTGTCGCCCGCTTTGACCTGTTGGGACTCGCGTACGTAAAACGTGTCCACTCGCCCGGGGACCTTGTTGGCGACACGGTATTCGGTGGCCTCGACCTCACCGGTCAGCAGCTCCGGCTCGGGGCGCAGGGCGATGATTCCGATTAGCGCGACGATGGCCACCACGGCGATGACCACGCCAATACCCATCCATAAATTTCTTTTCGATTTTTCCATGTTATCAATCTTTTTTTTGTTCTTTGCTGATAATGTTTATCTGCCTAATGCCTGCTGTAGATAGAGTTGGTCCATGCGGATTTCGATTTCCGCATCCACGACTTCCGATTTGGCTTTGAGCCAAGCGGTTTGTGCGGCCATGAGGTCGCTGCTGCTGACCACCCCTTCGTCGAACGATTCGTTGGCCAGCCGTAGGTTCTCTTCGGCGTTCCGTAAGTTGCTCTGTGCCTGCTCCAGCTTCTTGTTTGCCACTTCTAACTCGTAGTTCAGCTTGTTCACCTGTAGCTCAATCATGCTTTTCGCTTCTTCTAATTCGTATTCGATCTGATTGCGGCGGTGCTTGGCTGCCTTCACTGCGTATATGTCGTCGACGTGGCAGATGGGGAAGTTGACGACCACCCCGGCCGTGAACATGCCGCCGAACTTGTTCTGGTAGCCGTTGAGAAGGTTGGGATTGCTGATGAGGTAGGAGCCGCTGACGGCCACGTTGGGCAGAAGGCCGGAAGTGGCGAGGCGGACATTGGCGCGGGCGAGCTTGTCGCCGAGTTTCAAAAGCTTGATTTCCGTCCGGTTGTCCCAGACCTGCTCCATGTTGGGCGTGGCTTCCGGAAACTGGGGGCGTGTTGCGTCGTACTCCGTGATGAGGTAATCGCCGGAGAGGTCAAGGCCGCAGAGCTGTAACAACGCCATCTTGGAGAGAGCCAGCCCGTTTTCGGCTTTGGTGAGGTTCATCTGGGCCTCGTTAAGCTTCACGCGCACCTTGGTCACGTCGCTGGGTGTGGCTACGCCCTCGTCCAGCATGATCTCCACGTCGTGGCTAAGCGTGTCGAGCAGGGAACAGTATTGCCGTGCCAACTCTAGCTTGTGCTGTAGTGATACGACTCGCCAATAAGCCTCGTCCACACGGATTATCAAATCTTCTTTCTGCTTGTCCATCTGTAACTTGGCGGCATCGTTCGAGAGTTTGGACAGCTGGTACATGGTCCGGATTTTCCCGCCCATGTAGATAGGTTCGGTCACGGTGACCGCGCCGGCGAACACATGTGTCATGTCGATGTTGAATGCGTCGGTCACCTGTCGTCCCATGCTGTTCAGCATCTCTTCAGGGCTTGCGGAATTGTAGGCGTTCAGCAGGGCCTGCCCCAAGCGCGGGTCCACCTGCGACAGTTCTTCTGCCAAGTGCCCGACGGTGGCGTTGTAGGATTCCATCATCGTGGTGCCTACGTGGTTGATGGACTGCTGTTGCGCGTCGCTGAGCAAGGCGATGCTTTTCTGGTTCCAGTTGTAAGTGCCGTTCAGGCTGACCTTTGGGAAGAAATTAGCGATGGCCGCGCCCTTCAGCGCCTCGGTCTCCTCAACCTTCTCTTGTGCAATCTTCAGTCTGTTGTTCGATTCGACGGCCAGCCGGCGGCACTCCTCTATGCTCAGGGTGCGCTGTGCGAGAAGCTGTGGGGTGAACCACAGCAGCAAGGCCATCAGGGTTAATGCGTTTTTCCTTTTCATCTCTTTTTGATTTCGGGCCGCAAAAATAGGATTGTCTCGCGCGGCGGCAGCCGGCTTTTGGGCCGAAGCGGCCTAAACCGCCGCTGAACCGGCAGTTCGGCAGTTTGAACGTTCACTCTGGCTTACGCATCAACTTTTTTATTTGGGCGAGCCGGCGCGGGGTAGGGGCGACGCTTCTCTTGTGTTGACCGTTTGATTCGTGTCTGCGT